>CABUUK010000009.1 GCA_902494765.1 uncultured Collinsella sp. | reverse complement strand
GACCGCGGGACCCGCCGACATGACGATGCCCGCCATGCCCATAGCCGTTCCTCGTTTCTCGACGGGGAACACCAGCATGGGAACCACCGAGACAAGCGGCATGAGCACGCCTGAGCCCGCCGCTTGCAACACGCGACCGATGATGAGGAACAGGAAATCAGGGGCTGCGGCGCACAGCAGCGTGCCCAGCGCGAACACCAGCGTCGCCCCGAAGAATAGCGCGCGGGTGCTGAACTTGTCGATAAGGAACGCCGAAACGGGGACCATGATGCCGCTCACCAGCGGGTATATGGACATGATCCACTGGGCAGTCGAGGCATCGATGGCGAAATCGGACATGATGACCGGCAGCGCAGGCGACATCACCGTTTGGTTCAGTAGCGCCAAGAAGGCACCCAGGACGACGACCGCGACGATGCGGATCTGGGTACCGGTAATGCGCCCATTGGCGGGCGCGACCGTACAATTATCAGACATAAGCTTCCTTCGTATCTATTCGATTCTTCGCCGAAGGCGCGCCGGCCCACGGGCGAAATAACATGCACGTGCTATGCGTGCATCAGATACGACAGGAAGAAAGCGGCTGCTCAGAGCGCACTTGGGGAACAACAGGAGAGGCCCCGTATACCAGGGGCCGCCGAATTGCGATGTATGCTTTGGTCAAATCCTTCATAGCGGGGAGGTATACTAGCAGCCGTCTTCGCCCCTTTCAAGGGATGTAACCCAGACGTTGATTTTCTTCACCGAGGCGCCATCGTTGACGGGTGGCGTGCTTCTCTATCGCCACACCGCGGGGCGAGGGAACGCCGCGGCGAGCTTGTACATCGGCTATGTGTGCAGCTGCGAGCGTGTCGCCGGCGCGCGCTGGGCGCCAGTCCGATCCGGCCGACTCTTGCCGACGGTCGGTCGCCGTCCTCCTCCATCTCCGCCTGCTCTGTTTTTGCTCGGCTCCCTTGTCATATCATGGACGGACGAGAATTGAGCGAAGGCGGTACGTATGAACATCCAGATATTCGGCACGAAGAAAAGCTTCGATACTAAGAAGGCGCAGCGCTATTTCAAGGAACGTCGTGTGAAGTTCCAGTTCATCGACTTGAAGGAAAAGGGGATGAGCAAAGGCGAGCTCGAAAGCGTGGCGCGCGCCGTCGGCGGGATCGACGCTGTGATCGACCCAAAGGCGAAAGATGCCGACACGGTTGCGCTCGTACAGTATCTTGCTGCCGACCAGAAGTTCGAAAAGGTGCTCGATAACCAGCAGATTCTTCGTGAGCCCATCGTTCGCAACGGCCGCCAGGCAACCGTTGGCCACGAGCCTGACGTGTGGAAGGGCTGGGAATAAAGCGGCTGGGAATAAAGTGAAGCGCCCACGCCCGTGGTTTTATCCACGGACGCGGGCGCTTGCGTAAGACGTCTCTTGTCGTTTGAGTGGAGCGCCCCGGCGGCGCTGAACAACGCGCCCCGGTGACGTGGCTCGGGGCTCTTTGTGCCGCACATCTATGAGAGGAGATATTTGATGCGCATGGGCGCTACTCCATGTAGCCACCCTGAATGGCGGAAACTGCATGCTCGGTAAAGAACTTGAGCGTGCCGGAGGTATAGCGATTAGCCTTGGGTTTCCAAGCGGCTCGGCGCTCGGCCAGGACGGCGTCGACCTCGGCCGGCTCCATCTCCTTACCGGCGATGCCCACGATGGACAGCGAGCGCTCGGGGATGTTGATCTGGATCAGGTCACCCTCCTCGATCAGGGCAATCGGGCCGCCCACGGCAGCCTCGGGCGAAACGTGACCGATAGCCGGGCCCTTGGAGGCGCCGGAGAAGCGGCCGTCAGTGATCAGGGCAATGCTCGCGCCCAGCTCGGGGTCGCTGGCGATAGCTTCGGTGGTGTAGAACATCTCGGGCATGCCGGAACCCTTGGGGCCCTCATAACGAATGATGACGGCGTCGCCGGGCTCGACCTCGTGCGTCAGGACGGCGTGAATGGCGTCCTCCTCGCAGTCGAACGGACGGGCCTTGAGCGTAGCCTGGAACATCTCGCGCGGAACGACGGTGTGCTTGACGACCGCGCCCTCGGGAGCAAGATTGCCGTGGAGGATGGCGATGGAACCGTCGGTACCGAAGGCCTGGTCAAACGGACGGATGATGTCCTCGCGCTTGAGATTCCACTTCTCAAGGTAACGACCGCACTTCTCGTAGTAACCGTTGTTCTTGAGGTCCTCGAGGTTCTCGCCGAGAGTCTTGCCGGTGACGGTCATAACGTCGAGGTGGAGCATCGACTTGATCTCCTCCATGATGCGCGGCACGCCGCCCGCATAGTAGAAGAACTGCGCCGGCCACTCGCCTGCGGGGCGAACGTTGAGCAGGTAGTGGGCGCCACGGTGCAGGCGATCGAAATCGTCGGCGGACATCTCGATGCCAAACTCGCGGGCGATCGCGGGGATGTGCAGCAGCGAGTTGGTGGAACCGGAGATGGCGCCGTGGACCATGATGAGGTTCTCGAAGGACTCCTTGGTCACGATGTCACACGGACACAGGTTGTGCTCGGAGAGCCACACGGACTGGCGGCCGGCCTCGCGGGCAAACTCGCGCAGGTCGGAGCTGGTAGCGGGCAGCAGGGCCGTGCCGGGGAGCATAAGGCCCAGGGCCTCGGCGGTAACCTGCATGGTCGACGCGGTGCCCATAAACGAGCAGGCGCCGCAGCTGGGGCATGCGTTGTGCTTGGCAAACTCAAGCTCCTCGCGGGAGATCTCGCCGCGCTCGTAGCGGGCAGAGATGGCGCCGAGCTGCTCCAGGGTCAGCAGGTCGGGGCCTGCATCCATGACACCGCCGGTAACGACGATGGAGGGGATGTTGATGCGGCCCATGGCCATGAGGTTCGCAGGCAGGCCCTTATCGCAGCTGGCGACAAAGACGCCGGCGTCGAACGGAGTGGCCTTGGCATGGATCTCGATCATGTTGGCGATCATGTCGCGGCTGG
Organism: uncultured Collinsella sp.; assembly: GCA_902494765.1. Taxonomy (GTDB): domain Bacteria; phylum Actinomycetota; class Coriobacteriia; order Coriobacteriales; family Coriobacteriaceae; genus Collinsella. Next base: position 46,390 of record CABUUK010000009.1, on the reverse strand, counting down.
GCAGCGAGTAGTTAATGCCGTCGTGTCCCTGGGCCTCGCCGTCGCAGATATCGGTGCAGAAGTAACGAGCACCATGACCGCCAGCCTCGGCAACGCCAGCACGGACCTCCTCGACCAGCTCAAACAGGCCGGCAGAACCCGGGTGCGAGTCGCCGAACGTCGACTCGATAATGACCTGCGGCTTGTCCAGATCTTCGATGGACCAGCCAGAGCCCAGACGCAGCGGGTCCATCTCGGGGCTGATGGTGCGAAACTTGCCGGAACGCGGCTGCAGCTTGGCAACCAAGTCGGCTGCCTCCTGCTGAATCTGTGCCTTGGTCTTCTCGTCCATAATGCTCTCCTCTTTTGGTTTGAACGGTTGTACCAATCGTTGGTTAATGAATCAGGTGAAATGGGTACCGAGCGATGCACTCGGCGGAAGATGCTTAGCTACGCGAACTAGGCGAAGAACGAAATCACCAGGGCGCAGGCAAGACCCGAAAGGCCGATGAGCGTCTCCATAACGGTCCAGGACTTGAGGGTGGTCTTCTCGTCAATCTCCAGGAACGAGGAGCACATCCAAAAACCGGCATCGTTGACGTGCGAGAGGGCCGTGGCACCGCCGCAGATAGCAAGACAGATGGCGGCACGCATGAGCACCGAGGCTCCTGCAACCGCGGGCATGGCGGCCATAATGCCCGATGCCATGGTCATAGCGACGATGGAGCTGCCGACAGAGGCACGCACCATGACGGCAATCAAAAAGGCAACGACCACCAAAGGCAGCGGTGAGGCCTCGAGCATAGGGCCGATAACCTGGCCCAAGCCGCAGTCTTGCAGCATCCAGCGAATGACGCCGCCACAGGCGATAACCAGCAAGATCATGCCGACGGGCTTAAGAGAGCGGTCGAGCAGGGCCTTGAGCTCGGCGCCGGAGTAGCCGCGCCGCGCGCCCAGCAGATACATCGCGACGAGCGTGGCGAGCGTCAAAGCGACAAACGGCTTGCCCAGGAAGGCGAGAATCGAGGCGAGCTCGGCGGGCATGGGGATATAAGAGGACAACGTGCCCAGCAAAATCAGACAAAGCGGCGTGAGCACGATGGCAAGCACCATGCCAAAGGAGGGAAGCTCCTTTTCGTCGCTCGCACCCTCGGCAGAGGTAAAGTGCTCCGGAACATCGGTAAAAATGCGACCGCCCACGTTGCGACCCCAGATGACGCCGGCGATCGCCATGGCGATGAAGGCGGTAGGGATACCGACGAGAATCATGGTGCCCAGGTCGACACCGAGCGTGCCGGCGACCAGAACCGAACCGGCCGATGGCGGCACAAACGCATAGCCAGCGGCAAGTCCTGCGAGCAGCGCGATGCCGTAGTAGAGCGTCGACTTTTTGGTCTGCGATGCCACGCTAAACGCAAGCGGAATCAAAACGACTACGCCCGCCTCAAAGAACACCGTAGTGCCGATAACCAGACCGGTAATGCCCAGCGCCCAGCTGGAATGACCCTGCCCAAAGGTATCGATGAAGGTCTGGGCGATCTTCTTGGCGCCGCCGCTCTCCTCAAGAATCTGGCCAAACATCGAGCCGAGGCCAATGAGCAGGGCGATGTTTTGCAGCGTGGTTCCCACGCCCTTGGTGACAGTGTCCGCCACCAGGTCGAGCGGCATACCGGCGCCGATGCCGATCGCGAGCGCCGAGACCATCATCGAAAGCACAGGATGCAGCTTGAACTTAATGATGAGCGCAAGCAGCAGCGCGATGCCCACGATAGCGGCGATGACCAGCCTGGTGGGGTCGGCCATAAACGTTGGGTCTGACATCTTTCCTCCAATTCATCAGACCTTTTGAATTCGCCTTAGACTATAGCGTGTTCTCAATAGGTCTGATGTTTAAAAGGGAAACTTTTTTCAAAATACATCTGATGTATTTCCTGAACGATCTGTTTTTGACGGTAAACGGCTACTTACAGCTCTCCATTGTCGGAGCGAACCACCGCGGCTTCTGTAAATGAGCTAGAATAGCTCTGATGAATTCTTTTGATATGAGGTGAAGCGTGGCACGAGCCGATTCGGGACTCCCCGAGCAGATAGCAGATAAAATCATTCAACTGATCCTGGATGAGCATCTTGAGCAAGGCGACCGCCTGCCCAAGGAGGCTGTGCTCGTCGAGCGCCTGGGTGCTGGCAGGAGCACCGTACGCGAAGCCATGAAGCTGCTGCAGTCGCGCAACATCGTGCGCATTAAGCAGGGCTCGGGCACCTATGTGGCATCAAACCCCGGCGTTGCCGACGACCCGCTGGGCTTTACCTTTATCGACGACAAGCAGCGTCTGGCGCGCGACCTACTCGAGGTGCGCTTTATGATCGAGCCGCAGATTGCACGCATGGCAGCCGAGCACGCAACCAACGACCAGGTCGTCTGTATCAAAGAGCTCTGCGACGAATCCGAGCGCCTGGCCGAGGCCGGTGAGGATTACTCCGCCGCCGACACCGCGTTCCACAATGCCATTGCCGAGAGCTCCGGAAACCTCGTCGTTCCCCGCCTAATGGGCGTGCTCAAGGCGTCTGTCCCCCTGTTTATTGACGTGACCGGCAAAAAGCTGGTTGAGGAGACCATCCGCACCCACCGTGGCGTGGCCGACGCCATCGCCGCGCGCAATCCCACCGCAGCGCACGACGCGATGTACCTGCATCTGGTGTACAACCGCAACATGATCGCAGAGGGAGCGCAGGAACAGAGCAAATAGACGTCCGCACGGCAAGGGCGAGACTACCGTTCGCCTTTTAAAAGTGAACGTTCACCTGATTTTAGGGAATAAGGGGTGGCTATTACGCCGCTTCTCCTATACTGACCTTGTATGAAAAGCAAGACTTATATAGATGAACGTTTCTTTTGAAAGGATCGCTATGTCTGATCTTATGGACAGCTTCCGCCTGGATGGCAAGGTCGCGCTCGTAACCGGCGCCACCTATGGCATTGGCATGGCCATCGCCGAGGCGCTCGGAGAGGCCGGCGCCAAGATCGCCTTTAACGCACGTCACGCCGACAAGGTAGCCGAGGCCGAGAAGCACTACCGCGAGCTGGGCTTTGAGGCTCATGGTTACGTGGCAGACGTCACCGACGAGGCCGTCGTCGCCGAGCTCATCGCCAAGATCGAGACCGACTTTGGCACCACGCCCGACATCCTGGTCAACAACGCTGGCGTCATCCAGCGCACCCCGATGCTCGACATGAGCGCCGAGGACTTCCGCCGCGTCGTCGATATTGACCTCAACGCACCGTTTATCGTGTCCAAGGCCTGCCTGCCCGGCATGATCGCCAAGGGCCACGGCAAGATCATCAACATCTGCTCGATGATGAGCGAGCTGGGCCGCGAGACCATCGCCGGCTATGCCGCGGCCAAGGGCGGACTCAAGATGCTCACCAAGAACATCTGCTCCGAGTTTGGCGAGGCCAACATCCAGTGCAACGGCATTGGACCCGGCTACATCGCCACGCCGCAGACCGCACCGCTGCGCGAGACGCAGCCCGACGGCAGCCGCCACCCGTTTGACCAGTTCATCATTGCCAAGACGCCAGCAGCCCGTTGGGGCACGCCCGAGGACCTGAAGGGCCCCGCCGTGTTCTTGGCTTCCGATGCATCGAACTTCGTCAACGGCCACATCCTCTATGTCGACGGCGGCATTCTGGCTTACATCGGCAAGCAACCTGCTTAGGCGCTGCGCGGGCTTGAGACGGGCATCTTGCCTTTCAATCGTCGGTCGCGTACCCAAGTACGCTTCCCTCCTCTTTCAAGGCAACCTGCTCCGCCTCAAGCCCGCTCGCTCACCGCACGCCCACATTAAGGCCAATGTAATAGTTGCGGTGAAATAGTTCCTGTATAGGCCATCTATCAGGATAAATAGGAACTATTCCACCGCAAGTTAGAAATAGGAAGGTAATTCGCAATGAAAATCGCTCTGATCAATGAGAACTCTCAGAACTCCAAGAACCCTATGATCGAGGCTGCCCTTAAGAAGGTTGTCGAGCCCATGGGGCACACCGTCTTTAACTATGGTATGTATGCCGACGCCGACTCCAAGCCCCTCACCTACGTGCAGAACGGCATCCTTGCCGCCGTGCTGCTGAACTCCGGTGCTGCCGACTACGTCGTGACCGGCTGCGGCACCGGCGAGGGCGCCATGCTCGCCTGCAACTCCTTCCCCGGCGTGCTGTGCGGCCACGTTGCCGACCCGCTCGACGCCTACACCTTTGCCCAGGTCAACGACGGCAACGCCGTTGCCATGCCCTTCGCTCTTAAGAACGGCTGGGGCCAGGAGCTCAACCTTGAGTACACCTTCGAGAAGCTCTTTGGCTTTGGTTCGGGCAACGGCTACCCCGCCGAGCGTGTTGAGCCCGAGCAGCGTAACAAGAAGATCCTCGACGGCGTGCGCGCTGTGACCATGCGTCCGCTCGTCGACGTCCTGGGCGAGATCGATCAGGACCTGGTGAAGGGCGCACTTGCCGGCGAGCACTTCCAGGAGTACTTCTTTGCCAACGCCACCGACGAGACCATCATCGCCAAGGTTAAGGAGCTCCTGGGGCTCTAATCGCACGACTTATTGCAACTAACGCAAGCGACGGCCGTCCCACGTACGGGACGGCCGTCGCTTTTTGCTATTTACCGACTGACGCCGCGGAGACAGGTCCCCCATGCACCAAGGGGTTGGCTAGAGCTCGCAGGCAACCTTGTAGCCATCGCCGATGGCGTCGCGGATGTTACCGCACTTGTTGGCATCGCCCAGCACGTGGACGGCAACGCCAGCTGCAGCCAGGTCGTCGGCCAGCTTGGTGTTGGGACGGTAGCCCATCGCCAGCACCAGCGTATCGGCACCGGTGATGGTGTGGACCTCGCCATCCTTCTCGTAGCTGATGGTATCCTCGGTGATCTCGGTCACCTTGGCCTCGGTCAGCACGTGGACGCCCTTGGAGAGCATGCGCGTGATGAGCACCGCGCGGCCGGCGCCGCCCTCGTTGGCAGCGAGCGTCTTGGTCATCTCGATGACGGTGACGTCGCGGTTGGCGGGCGACAGGTCGTTGACCAGCGGAGCCAGGTAGTCGGCTGTCTCGCAGCCAACGGTGCCGCCGCCCACGATGACGATCTTCTTGCCCGGGAAAGCCTTGCCGCCCAGCAGGTCGTCAGCCGTCATAACCTGCTTAAAGCCCTGCATGAAGGCCGGGGCGATGGGCTCGGCGCCATAAGCCAGGACGACCTCGTAGCCCGCGTAGTCGCGCTGAATGTCCTCGGCAGTAAGCTCGGTGCCAAATACGCACTTCACGCCGGCCTCGGCCAGGCGACGATACTGGTACTTGATCACGCGGGTAAGTTCCTGCTTTGCCGGCGGAACGGCTGCGATGCGCATCTCGCCGCCCGGTTCGTCCTGCTTATCCACGAGCACCACGTTATGGCCGCGCTTGGCGGCGATGTAGGCTGCCTCCATGCCCGCAGGACCGGCACCCACAACCAGCACGTTCTTGGCCTTGGCGGCAGGCTCGTAGCCAGCCTCGTCGCGCTCCACGTCCGGGTTGACGGTGCAGGAGATGCGCTTGCCAAACATGATACCGTTCAGGCAGCGCAGGCAGCCAATGCAGGGGCGGATGTCGTCAGCGTTGCCGGCAGCGGCCTTGTTGCAGAACTCGGCATCGCACAGATTGGCGCGGCCCATCATGCAGATGTCGGCGGCGCCGTCCTCGATCAGCTCCTCGGCAATCCAGGCCTCGTTGATGCGGCCGACCGTGGCGACGGGAATGTTAACGTGCTTTTTGATCTCGCGCGAGCAGGCAGCGTGCGAGGCCTGCTGGGTACCGGCGGCGGGAATCGCAGAACCGCGCTTGATGGTGGTGCCGCCCGACACGTGAATCATGTCGACGCCGGCCTTCTCCAGGCGACGCGAGACGTAGATCATGTCGTTGAGGGTCAGGCCGCCATCGGTGTACTCATCACCCGAGATGCGAACGTCGATGATAAAGTCCTTGCCGCAGCGCTCGCGAATCTCGGCGATGACCTCGAGCAAAAAGCGCATGCGGGCGTCGAGCGAGCCGCCGTACTCATCGGTACGCTTGTTATAGAGCGGAGTCAAAAAGCCGCCGAGCATACCGTGGGCGTGCGCCGCATGGACCTCGACGCCATCGACGCCAGCCTTCTGCATACGCACGGCAGCGTCGCCAAACTGATGCGTGAGCTCGTGGATCTCATCCACCGTAATGGGGCGCGGCGCCTCGCGGGCATAGGACGGGCCCACAAAGGACGGAGCGATCAGGCGCGGCGTGCCCGGAATGTTAAAGGCCATGTAGGCGGGATGGAAGAGCTGCGGCATGATCTTGCAGCCATACTCGTGGACGGCCGCGGCGAGTTTTTCCCAGCCGGGGATAAACGTGTCGTCGTAGCAGCACATGTCACCCGGCAGATAGGTATAGGTAGGCTCGACCGTCACGACCTCGGTGATGATAAGGCCAACGCCGCCCTTGGCGCGGGCACGGTAGTGGTCGACCAGATCGTCGGTCACATAGCCATGATCGGCCAGGTTCGTGGACACCGGCGGCATAAAGACGCGGTTCTTGACCTCGGTCGTACCGACCTTGATCGGGCTAAAGAGCATCGGATAGGCGGAGGACTCCATACAGGCTTCCTTTCGTTTGAGCCGCTCGGCGGCAGTTGCTAACGTACCTATCGTATCAGTATCCGCCGCATTCGTACTCGCTCGCACTCCCCACCTTCAATCCCGACCCTCATAAAAAAGTTGTGGTGGAATACGGAGTAGATAAGGCCTTTGACAGCCAAAACAGTCCGTATTCCACCGCAACTGATGGATGGGATGGGTTAGAGGCCCAGGTAGTTAATCATGCCTTCGACGGCAAGCTTGGCGCCGGCTACTGCATGGACCACAGTGAGCGGGCCGTTGACCACGTCGCCGGCGGCAAAGACACCGGGCACGGTGGTCATGCCGTTCTCATCGACCGAAAGAAGGCCGCGATGGTCGGTCTCCAAGCCACCCGTCGTAAGCACAAGCTTGTCCTTGGGCACCTGCGAAGCCGCAATCACAACCGTGTCGGCAGACGCATGGTCGAGCTCTTCCTCGTAACCCACCACGTTGTTGTCCTCGTCAAAGATAGCCGTCTCGAACACCGGACCGTTATCGTCGATGGCGCAAATCGCCTTGCCGCGCACGATCTCGGCACCGTCAAGCTCGGTCAGCTCCACCTCGTCATCGATGGCCGAGATATGGCGCGATCGGGCATACACGGTAACCTTGCGAGCGCCTGAGCGCAGGGCCGTACGGGCAACATCCATGGCCACGTTGCCGGCGCCGATAACCGCCACGTTCTGACCGATCGCCACGCTCGTGGGATCGACCAGGTAATCGATACCAAACAGTACGTTGCCACGCGACTCGCCGGGAATACCCAGCTTGCGGGCGCGCCAGGTACCGGTACCGACAAAGACCGCATCGTAGCCGTCGCGCAGCAGGTCGTCGATATGCAGCGCGCCACCGATGGTGGTCGAGGGACGGACGCGCACGCCAAGCGAGCACATCACGTGACGGTACTTTTGCACGAGAGCACGGGGCAGGCGAAACTCGGGGATGCCGTACTCCAGCACGCCGCCGATCTCGGGGCGCTGTTCAAACACCGTGACGGCACAGCCCAGCTGGGCCATCTTAATGGCCACGGTAATGCCGGCAGGACCGGAACCGACCACGGCAACCTGCTTGCCGCACGACGGCGCGGGCTTCCACTCCTTGCGGTCCAAATATGCAGTCGAGATATAGTTCTCGATACTCGAAAAATGCACCGGTGTGCCCTTACGGCCCTGGATGCACGCGCCCTCGCACTGGCCCGAATGGTTGCAGATCATGGAGCAGACCGCGCTCATGGGATTGTTCTGGAACAGCAGCTCGCCCGCCTCTTCCAGACGACGCTGTTTGAACAGGTCAATGACCTGCGGGATAGGTGTCTGAACCGGGCAGCCTTTAAGCTGGCAGAACGCCCTTTTGCAACCTAGGCAACGATTCGCCTCTTCGACAATGTGGATAGCCACGCAGCTCCCCTTTTTGATTCAATCCAATGGGGCGACGATAAAGATCCTTCACCGCTGCCCCAGTCAGGCAAACTTAATCGACCGCCACGGCAAAAGCCAATGCTATATCTCGCGATGCGATGCCCCGCAGCGAGCGGACATGCGCTCGAGTGTCGTCAGGCAGCCAGCCACCGTCGCCGGCACGCTGTTCTCGACCACGCAGGGAATCCCAGGGCGGGCGGCAGCCGCCCAGGCCACCACGGGCTCAAAGTCATAGCAGCCCGTCTCGCCCACGCCGTGGCACACCAGGCGCGAGCCCGTGCCGTCGCACCAACCGGCCTCGTCCTCGTTGTCGACGACCTCAAAATCCTTGGCGTGCAGCACGCGGATCTTACTGCCGCATAAGTAGAGCACGCGTGCTGTGATTTCCTGCGCTTCGTCAACGACGCTGGGGTGCAGCAGCGATACCGGGTCATAGATCACGCCGAGCGACGGGCTCGAGACGCGCTCCAGCACCTCGCGGCAGCGATCCGGCGTGTTGACCGTCTCGTTCCAGCCAGGCTCGATCAGTATTTGCCCGCCCACGGCCTCGGCGCGCTCGCAGACGCGTGCGAGTCCGTCCATAAAAGCCTCAAGCGCCTCATCGGTCATGCGGTCGTCAGCAACGCGGTTCTGCGCATTGGGGCGACCGGTCTCGGTACCCACCGGGCAGCCGCCGAGCATCTGGGCAAAGTTCAGGCATGCCTCGTACTCGGCAATGTTATCCATGAGCTGTTGGCGATCGGGCGTCGCCAAATTCTTATAGCAGCCGAGCACGGCGACCGAAACGCCCGACTCATCGAGCACGGCACGCAAATGGTCGGCAAGCTCGCGGGTCAGGCCGCCTCGATCGATCCCCATCGATGCGTAGAGCACCTTGCTCGGCAGCTGAATGCACGAAAAGCCCAGCTCTCCCGCCATGCGAATGCGTTCCTCGACGGTCCCCTGCGGAAGGTCGTGCAAACGTACACCCGGAGTAACAGCCCCCACGTTATTCACATCCCTTATGAGCGTTGATGCCCGGGGTGTATCCGCCAAACGGGTCCTCGATGGAGCACACGCCCGATGGGGCGAGCGGATCGCGTTTGCCGGCCAACTTGTCGTGGTGCATAGTCTCGATATAGGCAAGCACCAGCGGCGCCACACCCTTTGCATCATTTTTGACCACGGGCTCGCTCATGTAGTAATCAAACGTGCCCTCGCGGTGCGCGGTGTTGCCCAGGCCCGCAACCAGGCAGATGTTGTCGAGCGCCAGCTGCCCGTCATACTCGGACAGGCAGGTCTCGCAGATGCCGTCGAAGGCGCGACGGCCGTACTGGTAGTAACGCTCGCCCAGCACGCCCAGACGCACACCCTTCATGATGGCATTGGCAAAGATGGCGCTGCCCGACTCCTCCAGGTAGTTGGGGGCGATATTGGGCAGGTTGATGACCTGGTGCCACATGCCGGTCTTCTCGTCCTGATACGGCAGCATGGCGTCGATCAAATCGTGGAACATCTTGCGGATCTCGTCCTTCTCGGCTGACATCGAAGGCGGCATAAGCTCCCAGGTGTCGATGAGCGCCATGGCAAACCAGCCCTCGGCGCGCAGCCAGAAGTTAGCCGAAAGACCGGTGACCGGGTCGCACCAGAACTGTTTGCGGCTCGCGTCGTAAGCGTGATAGTACAGACCGTTGAGGGGGTTGCGCATCAGGTCATGCACGACCTGGAACATATGGAAGCTGTCCGAGCAGGCACGACGGTTGTGGAAGCTCAGCTCGTACTGCATGTAGAACGGCTGTGCCATGTACATGCCATCGAGCCAAATCTGGTTGGGATAGACGGCCTTGTGCCAAAACACGCCCTCTTTGGTGCGCGGCTGGGTCTCGAGCTGGCGGTAGATGGTGTCCATGGCGGCACGGTACTTGGGCTTGCCCACCAGGTCATACAGCTTGTAGAGGGTCTTGCCCGCATTGACGTTATCGAGGTTGTACTCCTGCGGGTTGTAATGCTTGATGGTACCGTCGTCCTGGACAAAGAAATCGATGTAGTCATCGGCGAACGTCAAGTAGCGCTGCTCACCCGTGATCTCGTACAGCTCGATGAGCGCCTTGATCATGCAGCCGTCGATATAGTTCCAGGTGTTCTCCTTGCCGGCGCGAATCTTTTCGATGTTCCAAGCCGGCGCCTGCGGCGTAGAGGTTTCGATCAACTGCTCGATATAACGGTCCAGGATTTGATTGCAACCCATTGTTGTCCCCTCTGACATAAACGATAGGTGAACGTTACCCCTAGTGTAACGCGAACGGGGAATATAGGGTGAACGTTAACCCTGTATTCCCCGCAAACGGCAGACTTTTAGCGGCAAACGGCGGTGAGACCCGCGGCGATGCGATGCGCCAGGCGCTCATAGCCAGCCGGGCTGTAGTGCAGACCGTCCGGCATATAGAGCTCGCGGTGCTCCGGCAAAAACGGGCTGATACCGCTTTGCGCATACAGGTCAATCACCGGAACGGAGTAGCGGTCACAGACCTCGAGCATCGCTCGCACGTAGACGACCTGCGTCAGGCCCAAATGGTTCGCCTCATCGCTTGCCGGGATATCCTTCTCGTGCTTGCCGCTCGTCTTGCACGGCGTCATAAACACGAGCTTTGCCCGAGGCGAGCGTGCCGTGATGGTGCGGATCAGATAATCGAGCGCACCGTAGAACTCATGCACATCGGTACTGCCCAACTCGCCAAGCGGCACGTTGCGGCTAAAGTCGTTGACGCCGCCAAAGACGATGTAGATATCGGCTGCATCGTCGATGCCGTCCAAGCGCTCGACAAATGAATCGGTACGGTCGGCCTTGATGGCGATACGCGAACCCTTGATGCCAAAGTTCTCGACGACTGCACCTCCCAGCAACGCGCCCAGATGCGAAGTCCAAGAGATGTCGTTGCCGCCTGCGCCGCATCCGTTATCCCCCCATGTGGTCGAATCGCCAAAGCAGCAAATGGTCGATTCACTCAAGTTCTTCGTTTCCATAATCTTCTCCTCATCCGCCCATTGGCGGCCATACAGGTACGTACCGTTTATTTGCAGCATGCCGAGGGGCTATGCACGGTCGCATTTCGCAACGTGCGAATCGAGCCATTCGATATCCTCGACAAGATGTGTCACTCCCAGATGGTGTCCACCCGGACACACCTCGTGCCGCAGAGCATCTCTGCGGCCCAGCAACTTGTAGGCATCGCGCACGATCTTGAGCTGTTCATCGACATTTTTCAGCCCGCGCGAACCGTTCAGATGATCTTCTTCGCAGCTCTGCACTAACAACGGGCGCGGCGCAATAAGCGAGGCAATATCGCCCATGTCGAGCAAGCGCCAAAGTCCGGGTGTGTAGTTGCAGCTGCAATTGCCGTTGAGGTGCAGCAGCGAATCATCGACACCATACAGATAGCCCGAGACAAACGCCTTGCGCACACGCGGGTCGAGTGCGGCCAGGTACAACGTCATGTAGCCGCCACCCGAAAAACCAAAGCAACCCAAGTCATCCATGGCAATGTCGCCGCGCGCCTCCAAGTAATCGATCAAGCGCATGTTGTCCCAGACGTTGAGGCCCGCAACCGTAAGACCCAGTGGCTCGGCCATACGTGCTTGATTCAGACACGTACCGCGCAGGTAGCTGTTCTCGTCATCGCCCTGGCCCTTCCAGTCACGACGGTATCCCCAACCGCGCGCATCAGGGCAGACGGTTACGTAACCCATGCGTGCCATACGCAGACCGTAGTCGTAATTGAACTTACGCACGGCATCATCGACAGCCGGCACGCCCGCAACACCGGCTACGCTTGCTGCACCCGCTCCCTGATGGCCATGCGGGCAGATATAACAGCGTTTGAGTCCCCGCTCATCAAGCTTAGGATGAAACGGTTCCAACAGGTAGAACGGCATCCAAACATCGCGCTCGACCTGCAACATCGCATGGGTGCGCACGATGCCGCCGGCAACCCGCACGCGGCTGAGCTCACGAATCTCAATCGGGACGCGGTCCATAAGCGAAAGGCCCAAAACATCGTACAGACGAGTCCTAGTCGCAATCTTCCATGCCTCAAAATCTGCAGGAGTCTTGCCCGTAAAAGCAGCCGAACGTCCCTCGCGCTTCAGCCGGGCACGCAGCGCAGGCTCGTCTTCGCAGTACGTCTCGATGTGCACGGTGCGGCCATTGGCAGATAGCCCAGCCGTCTCCACCGCATCACCGTCGCCGCCCTCGGGATCCCAGCCGTCCGCACCGGCAAGCACCTGTTCGCGGGCGTACCCGGCGGCAGCCATCACATCGAGTTTATTTGCCCACGGCACCCAGTCGGTAGTATCACCCGCCGGCCCATGCAGGATTGCGCCAGCATACTGCGCGCAGCTGTGCGCCGCCGGCTTATTCCAATCCCACCAGCCTTCGCGCTTGATATGTCGCCCCAGCCAGCAATCGATCAGCGCAGTTTGCGCCCATTCGCGCCAAGGACGGCCCAGGAAGACCGAATCCGGCGCCACGCCATCCGGAGCTGTAAACGAACAGCCGTGGAACACAAATCCGTACGGCTCGCCTTTAGGCGTGGAGGCTGCCGTTACATACCCGTTGACATCCATATCGCGATTGAGCGAGCGAATCTCGCACCCCTCAAAGTAGGCACGCGCGCCGCCAAAGATAAAGTCGACATCGCCCTCGATCCGGCAACGTCGAAAATACTGGCGCCCCACCCGGCGCGGCGCATACTGTTTGGGTCCTATGAACCCGCCCGGTTTGGCCTCATGCGGCGGCAGCGGACCCAAAAACAGTGTGTCCTGGTGCCCCTTAATGCAGCAGGCATCGACAACCAGACGGTCGCCATCGGCATACAGGGCAATCGCCTGACCGACCTCGCGCCCATCGCCCGCATCGTTTTCGATCGTGAGGTTCTCGAGCCGTACGTCGTCGGCATCGACCAAAACGGTATAGGTCCTAAACGTGCCGAGCGTGCCGTCGACGCCCGAGCCGTCCTCCGAAGGCATCTTGGCACCCAGGCTGCCCACGATACGCACGCTGTCGGCCGTCTCTCCCTCAATCGTCACATGCGAGCGATGAATCTCGACCCGCTCGCGATACTCGCCCGGATCGACGCGAATCATCACCGGTTGCTCGGCATCCGGATAGAGCTGATCGGCTGCCGCCAAGGCATCGGAAATCGTTGGATACGCTCCTGCCGCAGCCCTCGAAACGCGCAGCGTATAGATACTTTCGCTCATCGTCCATCACGCTCCCATGCAACGAACTGTTCAGGCCAGCCCTGAACCTGTGGCTGAATATGCTCGGCGCAGCCCTTAAATGCCGTTTGGGCCGTGGCGAGCGATGCCCCATGCTTTCCATGCGGAAAGACATGTAGGCTAAAGCCAATCCCGTGGTCGGCAAGAGTCTGCGCAAGAAGGAGGCTATTTTGAACTGGTACCGATGCATCCTCGGCGGTATGCCACAAGAACGTACGGGGGAAGCCATCGCCCACCATATTCTCGATCGACAACTTTTGAGCCAAAGCGCCATCGGCACCCGTTAGGTGTTCAAACGAACCACGATGAGCATAGGCCCCCGAGCTTACGACCGGATAGCCCAAGCAAAGTGTGTCAGGCCGAATCGACTCAGGCGATGCCGAAATCGACTCTGCAAGCCAGGGTTGGTCCCAAAGCGCCCCGAGCAAGCCAACTAGATGCCCACCGGCCGAAAAACCCATGACCGTAATCCGATCAGGATCGACACAGTACTCTGCCGCATGGCTTCGGACGGTATCGACCGCCCGCGCGAGTTCTTGCAATGCCAGCGGATAGACAGCCGGAGCAACCGAATAGTTCAGTACAAACGCTTGGTAGCCCATCGCCAACAAACGGAGCGCTACCGGCTCGCCTTCGCGCGGCGAAACGTGATCGTAGCCGCCTCCTGGCACGACCACAACTGCAGGCAGCGGTTTTAAAGCATAAGCATCTTCGGTCGGGGCAAAAACATAAGACGTAATCGTGGCAGACGAGCCATCGACCCCGACAGGAATCGTTTTATTGAGCATGTATTCCCTTTCACCATGATGCGTAGCGCAGCGCACACGGCCGTATCGCACAAGGGCTGCATTGCCGATTTATCCGACAATGCAGCCCTGGTCATCAACCCGAGTTAGGAACGGACAACCTTGTCGACGTTCTGGAGCTGCAGTTCCTCGCCGTCCTGGCCCTCGATCACCACATTTTGCAGATCGAGTACCTTGACGTTTTGCGCAATGATGCCCTGACACACCATGGGCTCAACGCCGCAGGCCATGGCCGGGACAAAGGGCTCGGCATCCGGCGCGAAGGTCACGTGGACATCCTGGAACGTCAGGCGCGTTACTTTACTCTCGGGCAGGCCCGTGATGTAGGCAGCGGCCGCGTGGCAGTTAGTGGCCTCGATATCGCAAAACGTCGTGGCACCAAAGCCGGGCGTGCGGTCGTCGACAGGCAGCGTCTCGCGAGACTGCACGTAATCGGTCTTGCCGTCCTTGTCGCAGAAGTAGAAGGAGTTGACCACGAAGGGCGTGAGCACCTCATCCATGCGAATGTGCTCAAAGGTAATGCCCTCGTTGACGGCATCCTTGCCGCGCCCGCGGCGGGTCTTGACGCGCAGGCCGCGGTCGGTGCGCTCAAAGAGGCACTTGCTCACGGTAAGGTCCTTGATGCCGCCGGCAGCCTCTGAACCCAGGACCACGGCGCCGTGACCATCGTGCATGTAGCAGTGAGAGATCAGCACGTCGTGCGTAGCGGGGCGAAGCTCGGGCTCAATGCCCAGCTTGCCGCTCTTGATGGCGATGCAGTCGTCACCCACTGAGAACTGACAACCAAGGATGCGAACAAAGCCGCAGCTCTCGGGATCGAAGCCGTCGGTGTTGTGGGAGTTCTTGGGGCCCTCGATGGACAGGCAGAGCGCATCGACGTGCTCGCACAGGATGGGGTGGATGTTCCACGCCGGGCTGTTGCGGACGGTGAAGCCGGCCAAGCTCACGTTTTGGCACTCGGACAGGAAAATCATGCGCGGGCGGGCGACCTCGCGGCCCTCCTCCGGGCGAAAGATGTTCTTAAAGTCCTTGTTCCACCAGTTGTCCTCGGCAAAATCGGTCTGACCGTCGATGGCACCACGACCATAGATGCACACGTCGTGCACGCTCAGACCCGTAAAGGTAGAGCAGTAGGTCGAGAAACTCTCGCCCTCCCAGCGGCCCAGGGGCAGCATATCGGTGCCGGCATGCCCGGCGCCCTCGTCGCCTGTGACCGTGCCCGGAATGTAGGCAAGCGCCGCGCGATCGTGACGGGCCAACAGCACCGCTCCCTCGGCGAGCTCGATGTTGATATTGCTCTTAAGGAAGAGGGACTTGATGCGATAACTACCGGCGGGGATCAGCACGCGCCCGCCCTTGGGGCAGGCCATGATGGCAGCCTGGATGTTGGTGGTGTCGTCGTGCTCGGCATCGCCCTTGGCGCCACAGTCGCGAACGTTGATGGTAAAGGGCTCAGCCGGCGTGGTGACACCTACGCTCAGCTCACGCTCGCCACAAACAAAACGAACCAGGTTGCGCTTGCCGGGGATCAGGCCGTCGACATAGGTCTCGACCGTATTCGTGGTACCGGCGGGCTCGTCGTTGACAAAGATCTCCCACGTATCGGCACAGGTAAAGTAGCCGCCGTCGTCAAGCTCGATCACGGCCGCGCGGGCGTTGCGCCAGATAACGTTCGTCTCCATGGATTTCTCCCTCAAAAAGATGCTCTAAAGGCAAATTGTACGCTGTTAAAAAAGGGCCGTGCCTGCCGGCGGAATTCCGGTGGCACGGCCCTGTGATTTGGACGATATGTCGGCCTTACTCGGCGGGGGTTACGCTACCGTCCTGGAAGCCAACGTTGTTGTGGGCAAAGCAGTCCTCGTACTTAAAGCCGGAGAGCTCCTCGCAAAGCGCCTTGACCTCGGGCTTGACGTCGGCCATCTTGCCACCCTCCTTGACGCGGTGAATCTCGTCGCAAAGGATGTCGCACTGCTCCTTGTCGATCTTGATGCCGCGGGCAAGGACGGCCGCAAGCAGGAAGAAGCCGGCGCAGCCGATGATCATGTAGCCGCAGATATACAGAGGCACGGTAGCGGGCTGGGTCACGGCGTCGCTATTGCCGGCGGTCTGAATGAAGCCGGAGGCAGCAAGGACGATAGCCCACACGTTGACGGCGATAGCCTGGGCGATCTGCTGGCAGAGCTGCTGCGCGGAGCTGTAGATGCCCTCGCGACGACGCAGGGTGATGAGTTCATCGACATCGGGGATGTAGTTGAGCAGGACATCGGGCAGGTACTGGAAGCCGACGTAGAAGAACTTCCAGATGGCGAAGATGATGGGGTAGGCGATCATGGCGATGGCGACCGTGGAGGTGCCGTTGATCTGACCAAAGGCGAAGTAGTTGTAGGCAATGATGCACGCAGCGCAACCGGCATTTGCGAGGTACCAAGACTTGTGGAAGCCCTTCTTGGCCATGAGGGCGACCCAGATGGCGGTGCAGACGATAGCGACGACCTTGCCAGGCATCTCCATCACGGACTCGTAGGACTTAGGAATCTGCAGGCAGTAGACGATGAAGAAGGACAGGCAGGCAGACCAGCAGGCAGCAGCAAGCTTCGTGGAGACCTGTGCATACAGGACCTTGCGGAAGGACTTGTTGCGGAAGGTGGAGATAACGTCGATGAAGAACTTCTTGATGCCCTCGCCGACGCTCTCGATCTTCTCCTGAGCGACCTCCTCGGGGGTGTGCTCCCACGTGGACAGGTACACGCAGAGCAGCGAGATTGCCATGACCGAAGCGTTGATCGTAGCGATGATGAAGTAGCTAAACGGGTTGGTCTCGCCGAAGGTGCCAAAGCCAAAGCCGACGAGTGCTGCCATCAGGAAGCCGGCGGCGTTACCAAAGAGATGCTTGTAGCCGGTAAGGTACGTACGCTCCTTAAAGTCGTCGGTCATCTCGATGGTAAGCGGCGACAGGTTGGCGGTGCAGAACGTGTACGCGACGTTGTAGATCAGGTACAGCACAAAGTAGTACGGGAAGCCAAACGGCGTAGCCACGAAGATGAGCGGCTCGGCGATCATCATCGGGATGGCCAGCAAGATCCAGAAACGACGACGACCAAAGATGCGGCCAATCTTGGTGGCATAGAAGTTATCGGCCACAAAGCCCATCAGCGGGCAAAGAATGGCGTTGACATAGATGGCAAACGAGCTGATCAGTGCAGCCTCGCCTGCGGACAGGCCACACTCCGTGGACAGGAACAGCACCATGTAGCTGTGCGTAAAGGTCAGGGCACCGGAATTGAGCATACCGCCCATACCAAAGCCCAAGCGCGTCCAGAATGTGATCTTACGCTTTTTTCCGATCTTATTAGTCATCGAGCTCCCTCTCTTTTCTCGATTGTCTTGTAACAAGACAGTTGAGTCCACACTGACATCTGTCTGCCCAGCGTTCAGGGTGAACGTTTAGTTAGATTATGCGCGATTGCTTACGACAGGTGAACGTTCACTTGAATAATATCCTTGAACGGTCGATTTTTACCGCTGAACGGACACAATTGAGATCCTCACACCTATTTTCTGCTGGTAAAGGTGCCATGCTGGACAGCCATGAGATAGGTGAACGTTTATCAGACATACCAACATATTCTCTTAACCATGAAACGAAAAGGCCCCGCCGGGAACACTCCCGATGGGGCCGATGACATCTCGCTATGCTTGGGCGCACTTGCCGCTACAAGCAGACGCCGTCCTTCCAGATACTGATCTCGTGACAGCCACGGCGCTCAGCACTCGTGAGCTTACCGCTCGCCGTCTCCAGCACCAGCTGGTACAGATCGTGGGCAGCCTCGTCGAGCGTGCGCTCACCCGTGGCAATCACGCCAGCGTTAAAGTCCATCCAGTTGGCCTTGTGGTCGCACAAACGCTGATTGGTGAACACCTTGAGGGTAGGCGCCGGCGCGCCAAACGGTGTGCCGCGGCCGGTCGAGAACAGAATCACGTGGCAGCCGGCAGCCGTCAACGCCGTGGTGGATACCATGTCGTTGCCCGGACCGCACAGCATGTTCAGGCCGTGTTTATTTGCCTGGCCGGCATACGGCAGCACGTCGACGATGGGGGCAGATCCGCCCTTTTGCACGCAGCCGCAGCTCTTGTCCTCGAGCGTGGTAATACCGCCGTCCTTGTTGCCGGGACTCGGGTTCTCATAAACGACCTCGCCGTGGCTAATAAAGTAGTCCTTAAATCCATTGAGCATGTCGGAGGCAGCGTTAAAGACCTGCTCGTTCTCGCAACGGTCGAGCAGGATGCTCTCCGCGCCAAACATCTCGGGCACCTCGGTAAGCACCGACGTGCCGCCACGGGCGACGACCATATCGCTCACGCGACCGATCGTGGGGTTGGCGGTAATGCCCGAAAGACCGTCGGAGCCGCCACACTTAAGACCAATGACCAGCTCGGAGGCCGGAATGGGCTCGCGCTTGGACTGCTTTGCCAGGTCTGCCAGCTCGGCCAGAATCTTGTGGCCCTCGATTTGCTCGTCGGCTACATCCTGGCAGGTGAGAAAACGAACGCGCTCGTGATCGAAGTCACCGAGCTCGTCGAGCACCTGCTGATGCGTGCAGTTCTCGCAACCGAGCGACAGGAACAGCACGCCCGCGGCATTTGCGTGACGCGACAGTGCCACCAGCAGACGACGGGTCTGGGCATGGTCGGCGCCGGTCTGCGAGCAACCGAACGGATGCGGGAAGTAGTAGACGCCCTCCAGCGAGCCATCGACCAGATCCTGGGCCTGCTCGCACATGGCACGGGCGACTTCGTTGACACAGCCGACCGTGGGGATGATCCACAGCTCGTTGCGCGTCGCGGCACGACCGTCGGCGCGGCGGAACCCCATAAAGGTCTCGGGCTCAACCGGCTCAACGACCGGATGTGTGGGGTTGTAGGTATACTCGACCTCGCCCGAAAGGTTGGTCTTCACATTGTGCGTGTGGAGCCACTGACCGGGCTGGACATCGCCCGTCACATGACCGATAGGAAGGCCGTACTTAATGACGTCCTCGCCGGCGGCAATCGAGCGCACAGCCATCTTGTGGCCTTGCGGAATATCCTCTGCGGCCACGACCTCGCCCACCCCGGGAACCGCGACGGCAGTGCCCTTGGCAAGCGGCGACAGCGCAACGATCACGTTATCGGCCGGATTGATCTGGATAGTATTCATTACAAATGGTCCTAACCCTACAGGTTGAGCAGAAGTCGAGACGCGGGCACGCCGTCCCGCGCCCGCGTCTGCGCCGGATATTTACGCCTGAGCGTTGGCGAAGGCCTGCTTGGCGCCCTCGGCACGCACGACAGCGAGCGCGCTGACGACAAACTCCTCAAGACCTGCGATCTGCGTAAGGTCCTCGCCCCACATCTGCTCGTTGGTGAGCACGTCGTGCACCAGCTGGGCATCGTCGGCGCCGGCATGGGCGGCGTAGAAGTCGAGCACGAAGGCGTCGTCCTGAGCGGTGTACTCGGTGGCGTCGGAGCGACGCAGGTGCAGGCCGTCGCCCTCGCGGGACACGAGCTCCTGCGTGTAGAAGGAGATGAGCGTAGCGAGGCTCGTCGCCAGGCACTTGGGCAGGTTGCCGGTCTCGGCAACGTAGTCCTTGAGCGTGGGCAGGTCACGAGCGCGCCACTTAGCCGTGGAGTTGAGGCAGATGGAGAGCAGCGCATGATCAATAAACGGGTTGTCGAAGCGGTTTTCGACGGCGGCGGCAAAGGCCTTGCAGTCCTCGACATCCAAGTCGGCGGCAAGCGTCGGAATGACCTCGTCGTAGAGCATGGTGTTCATGAAGCCGCGAATGGTCTCGTCATGCATGCAGTCGCGCACGATATCAAAGCCGGCAACCCAGGAACCCGGAACGAAGGCGGTATGGGCACCGTTGAGGATGCGGACCTTGCGCTTTTTGTACGGGGTGACGTCGGGAGTCACAAAGACACCCGGAAGACCAGCCTTCACAAAGGGAAGCTTCTCGGCAAGCGACTCGTCGCCCTGGATGCCCCACATCTGGAAGGGCTCGCGCACGGCCAGGAAGGGATCCTCGTAGCCCAGACGCTCGGCAACCGCCGCGGCCTCCTTAGGATCGCGGATGCGGCCGGGGACGATGGTGTCGACGAGCGTGGTGCAGACGGTGCAGTCGTTAGCCATCCACTGCGCAAACTCGTCCTCCCAGCCCCAGTCGCTCACATACTGGTTCATGATGCGCAGCAACTCCTCGCCGTTGTGATCGATGAGCTCGCAGGCGAGGACGATGACGCCCGGCTTACCGGCAGCCCAGCGGGTGTGGAGCACCTGGGCAAGCTTGGCGGGGAAGCTCGCAGGTGGCATGTCGTCGGCCTTGCAGGACGGGTCATAGGCGATACCGGCCTCGGTGGTGTTGGAGACGATGATCTCTAGGTCGTCGGAGACGGCGACCTCCATCATGGCGCGGTAGTCGTCCTCACGATACGGGTTAAGGCAGCGGCTGCAGGCGCTGATCACGCGGGACTCGTCAACCGTGTTGCCGTTCTCCTTGCCGCGCACCAGCACGGTGTACAGGTCGTCCTGGGCATTGATACCGTCGGCAAAGCCAAAGGCACCGTTGATGGGCTGCACCATGACGACCTTGCCGTTCCAGCCGGTGGCCTCGTTGCCCATGTCAAAGAAACGGTCGACGAAGGCGCGCAGGAAATTGCCCTCGCCAAACTGCAGAACCTTCTCGGGAGCATCCTTGGGCAGCAAATAGCCCTTGTAGCCGATCTTCTCGAGCGCATCGTAGCTGATGTTCTCCATCTATGTGTCTCCTTAGATGTTTGTTAGCGTGCAAGCAAAACGGGGCTCCGCGTTTGGCAACGGCGCCCAGGGTTCGATGTGATTCGATGCGGGCTTAGGCCTCGTCGGTGTCCAGGTCAAAGCCAAAGTAGCGGACCGCATTGTTGTAGCTGATGTCGCGCACGATACTGCCCAGCAGCTCCATGTCGGCCGGGTACTTGCCCTGCTCGACCCACTCGCCGATCACGCTGCACAGCACGCGACGGAAGTACTCGTGGCGCGGATAGGACAGGAAAGAGCGGGAGTCGGTAAGCATGCCCACAAAGTTGCCCAGGACGCCCTCGTTAGCCAGAGCCGTGAGTTGCTCGCGCATGCCGACCTCGTTGTCGTTGAACCACCAGGCGGAGCCGTTCTGGATCTTACCGGCGGTCGGAGCCTCCTGGAAGCAGCCCATGACGGTATCGATCATGGTGTTATCGATGGGGTTCAGGCTGTACAGAATGGTCTTGGGCAGGCCGCAGGTCTCCTGAATGGAGTTGAGGAAATCGGCAAGCTGGTCGGACGGCGTGTAGTTGGAGATGCAATCGTAGCCGGTATCGGGACCGAGCTTGGCAAACATGGCGCGGTTGTTGTCGCGCTTGCAGCCAAAGTGCAGCTGCATGGCCCAGCCCAGACGGACATACTCGCCGGCAACGAACTGCATAAAGGCAGTCTTGTACTTGAGGACCTCTTCCTCGGTAAGCGGCTCGGCAGCCAGACCCTTGGCAAAGATAGCCTCGATCTCGTCGGCGGTAGCCGGGACGTACATAACGTAGTCGAGTGCGTGGTCGGAGGCGCGGCAGCCCAGCTCGTGAGCAACGTCGTAGCGCTTGGAAATGGCAGCCTTCATGCCCTCAAAGTCGCTGACCTCGACGCCGGCAACCTCGGAAAGGTGCTTGCAGTAGTCGGCAAACTCCTGGCCGCGCTCGATGCGCAAAGCGGCATCGGGGCGCATGGCGGGAACGACCTGAACGTCAAAGCTGTCGTCGGCGGCAATCTTCTTGTGCCACTCAAAGCTGTCGGCGGGGTCGTCGGTAGTGCAGATCATGCGGACGTTGGACTGCTTGATCAGGTTGCGGCAGGTGAAACTGGCCTCGGCGAGCTTGGCGTTGGCAAGGTCCCAGACCTCCTGGGCAGTCTTGCCGTTGAGGACGCCCTCGTAGCCAAAGTAGCGCTTAAGCTCCAGGTGGCTCCACTCAAAGACGGGGTTGCCAACGCAGCGACCCAGGGTCTCGGCCCACTTTTGGAACTTCTCGCGAGCAGGGGCGTCGCCAGTGATAAAACGCTCGTCGACGCCGTTGGCACGCATCAGGCGCCACTTGTAGTGGTCGCCGCCCAGCCAAACCTCGGTGATGTTCTCGAAACGCTTGTCCTCCCAAATCTCCTTAGGAGAAATGTGGCAGTGATAGTCGACGATGGGCATGCCCTCGGCAAAGTTGTGGAACAGCTCCTCGCCGGTCTTGGTGCTCAGCAGGAAATCCTGATCGTCCATGAAGTTTTTCATCAAACAACCCCTTTGTTTGCGGAGCGGGCGCACAATACGCTCGTCATCCTCTAGGTGAACGTTCACCATACTAATCCATTACGACTCAAAAGGTGAACGTTCACCTAACAACCATGGGGTGAACGGTAGGTTTTGCCCGTTCAACGGTTGCCGGAGCTGTGACTTGCATGCATTGCGGACCGGTTGGCGTCCCCGAACACCGAACTTGAGCGCTTTTGCTCAGGTGGGTCATGTCCCGACGTACATTTTTGGGAGTATTCAGCATTGGAGCGCGCCGTGCGCCATCCTCAGCGTCCTATTTGGAACGCAGATAGCGCCCGATCGGCATAAAAAGTGCCCCCGATGGCAAATTACGCCATCGGGGGCACTTAAAACAGTCGTTCTGCACCTCATTCAGGGCATGCCAATGCTGAATACTCCCAAAAATGCACGTCGCAAGAGGGGGTACCTGCTCAATCGGCTAAATACCCGCAAGTTCGCAGTAGCGGTCGACATTGCTGGCAAATACCATCTCGACGGCACCCTTCTGGACGGGCACCGTCGGGGTCCTTCCCCACAGCAGATAATCGCCCAGCGTCTTAGCGCCGCGATACGCCAGGCTCGTCGGGTCCTTATAGACAATATTGGTAAAGATACCGCGGCGCAAGGCCAGAGCACTTTCGGGAAACAGGTCGTTGCCGATCACCATGACCTGACCGGCCTTGCCGGTCGAGACGAGCGCGTCGGCAACCACTTCGGAACCAACGGCAAAAACGCTACAGATAAGTTCGGGGGCGTCCGGCGCACTCAAGCGCTTTTCGAGCTCATGCTCGAGTTGTTTGACTTGCGCATGGGCACCTGCAAGATCCTCAACCTGCCATGGAATATCACGTTCGCGCAGGTAATTGTGGAAGGCGCGGGCGGTTAGATAGTGCGAATCGGTATATGGGTCGCCTGTCAAAAGGAGCACGCGGGCGTCGGCCCCAGAAGCATGGACCAGGTTTGCCGCCTGCTCGGCCATAAGGCTGCCTGCCGTCGAATAATCGGCCGAGCTCGCACCCAAACGATTCAAATGCGGACGGTCGCCGTCGACAAGCTCAATCGTCACGCCCGCCTCGGCGATCTGCCCCAAAAGCTCAGTCGCACGATCGTCGCCCGGCGCATAGGCGAGCAAGCCATCAATCTTCTCGCCCACCTGCAGGCGCTCGTCGATTTGCTCGAGTGCATCAGCGTAGCCGCCCACGCCAAATTCAACGCGCTCAACCGTAATGCCCCGGTCGATGACCTCCTGTTCAAAGCGATTGCAGCCTTCCCACAGGTAACGGAAAAAGTACGCTCCCTCGCGCGATGCGCGGGGCAGGCAAAACACCAGATTGATATCCTTGCGGCGCAGGCTTGAGGCACTTGTGTTGCGGTGATAGCCCATGGCCTCGGCCTTAGCGTTCACCTTGGCGCGCACGGATTCGCTCACGCCGGCCTTTCCCGTCAGAGCCTTGTGCACGGTATTGATGGAAACGCCAAGCTCGGCGGCTATGTCCTTCATGGTTACGCGAGCGCTCATGCGGTTACTCCGTTATAGATAAGTTGCCAATTAATAGTCCAGTTAACGATACCCCAAAAATACTCTTCGACTCGCCGTGCTCTCCCTCAAATGCACAAAGCGCCCCGCGAACGGATGCCCGCGGAGCGCTTGGATGTCCGGACCTTATTTGATACCGCGGCCCAAGTCTTCGGCGATTTTGTCCACGCCCTTAAGTGCGGCGCACGTCTTTTTGTTGGAGCAATGCCCGGTGCAAACGCCACCCTGAGCGCAGTCGGCGCAGGTGCCCTTGCGGTAGATGCGCACGCACACGGCGACAAACGCAATACTGATAACAGCCAGTACAACAATATCGATAGGTGCCATAGCAAGCCTCCTCTAGTTAACCACCACTTACTTTACCCCATTCTCCACCTACCAAAAAGGGACAGGTTTATTTTGGTCGGTTTTATCTGCGGAAACGCCACATCTCCCCTACCAAAAAGCCCGAGTGTCACTGAGACACCCGGGCTCGTGGAAAGGGGTTGATCCTTATTCGGACTTAGGCGGAAACTGCAGCGGAAGCAGTGTTGGTCTCGTCCTCGTCGGTCCAAGCGTGCTTGGGCATAGGACGGAAAATCTGGAAGAGCATCGCGACCAGCAGCACGATAGCCACAACCGTCCAGAAGCCAAACTGCCCAAGGACAAGCAGGTTATAGAACTGGTTGATGAACAGGCCGATCACCCAAGCGAAGGCGCACTCGTAGCCGAGGGCAATCGCGGTCCACTTGCCGGAATCCATCTGGTTGCGGATGGTACCCATAGCGGCAAAGCACGGAGCGCACAGCAGGTTGAACGCGCCGAAGGCAACGCAGGCGCCCATGGTGGGGAACATGCCGGCAAACGCGGTCCACAGGCTCGGGTCGGTCTCGCCCGCGTCGGCGACGGACAGCAGCGAGCCGGCGGTGGCGACGACGTTCTCCTTGGCGACGAGGCCAGAGACAGTCAGCGCGGTTGCCTGCCAGGTGCTAAAGCCGAGCGGGGCGAAGATCCAAGCGACCAGGTTGCCCAGCATGGCGAGCACGGAGTAGTCCATGAACTCCTCGGGGATGCCGTCCATCGCAGGCAGGAAGCCAAAGGAGCCGTTGTAGCTACCAAAGTTGGAGAGGAACCACACCACGACGGTAGAGGCGAAGATGATCGTGCCGGCCTTCTTGATAAAGGCCCAGCAGCGCTCCCACACGTGCAGCGCCCAGGAGCGGATCGCCGGGAAGTGGTAAGCGGGGAGCTCCATGACAAACGGGGTCGGGCGGCCGGCGAAGAGCTTGGTCTTCTTGAGCATGAGGCCCGAGGCGATGACGGCAAAGACGCCCAGGAAGTAGAAGAGCGGGCTGATCCACGCGGCGGTGGTAGAAGAATCGCCGATGATGGAACCCATGAGCAGGGCGATGATCGGCAGCTTAGCGCCACAGGGAATGAACGTGGTGGTCATGACCGTCATGCGGCGGTCCTTCTCGTTCTCGATGGTCTTGGTAGCCATGACGCCGGGGACGCCGCAGCCCGAGGACACGAGCATGGGGATGAAGGACTTACCGGACAGGCCAAAGCGGCGGAACACGCGGTCCATGATGAAGGCGACGCGGGCCATATAGCCGCAGTCCTCCAAGAAGGACAGCATGACGAACAGCAGGAACATCTGCGGGACGAAGCCGAAGATGGCGCCCAGGCCGCCGACGATGCCGTCGCAGACCAGCGAATCGACCAGGCCACCGTCCTCGGTGCCGCCCGCCACAAGGGCGTCGTGCACCACGGTGGTGATACCCGGGACATAGGGGCCGTACTGTGCCGGGTCGACCGAGTCGGCATTGTCACCCGCAGCCTCGACGGCCGCGTCGTAGGCGTCGCGACCCTGGCCGAGCACATACCAACCGTCGGTACCGAAGAGCTGGTCGTTGGTGAAGTCGGTCACCGTGCCGCCCAGGGTGGAAACGGCGATGTAGTACACGCAGAACATGATGACCACAAAGATCGGCAGGCCCAGGATACGGTTGGTAACCACGCGGTCGATCTTCTCGGAGGTGCTCATCTTTGCCGGAGCCTTGGTGAGGCACTCGTCAATGATGTGGGCAATCACGCCGTAACGCTCGCCGGTGATGATGGACTCGGCGTCGTCGTCGCAGTCCTGCTCGCACTGGGCGACCAGCTGCTCCACGCGAGCGGCCTTCTCCTTGGTGAGGTTGATGAGCTTGCAGGCGTCCGCGTCGCGCTCGAACAGTTTGACCGCGTAGTAGCGGCGCTTGTTGGCGGGAACGCTCGCAGGCAGGTTATTCTCGATGTGGTCCAGAACGTCCTCGATGGAGGAATCGAACTTGTGCTCCGGCACCTGGCCCTTGGAAGCAGCGGACTTCTTGACCTGCTCGAACAGCTCCTTGATGCCCTTGTTCTTAAGAGCCGAGATCATCATGACCGGGCAGCCGAGCTTCTTGGAAAGCTTGTCCGTGTCGATCTTATCGCCGTTCTTCTCGACCAGGTCGGCCATGTTGAGGGCAACGACCACGGGCAGGCCGGTCTCGATAACCTGAAGCGCCAGGTACAGGTTACGCTCGAGGTTGGTGGCGTCGACAACCTGGACGACAACATCGGGCTCGCCGCTCATGAGGTAATCGCGCGAGCATTGCTCCTCGGGGCTGTAGGGGGAAAGCGAGTAGATGCCAGGGAGGTCCGTGATGGTAACGTTCTTGTCGCTTAGGAGCTTGGCCTCCTTTTTCTCAACCGTGACGCCGGGCCAGTTGCCAACGTAGCCGTTGGCGCCGGTGATCAGGTTGAAAAGCGTGGTCTTGCCGCAGTTGGGGTTACCCGCCAGCGCGACATGGATCTGAGAATCCGCCATTCAATCCTTCTTCCTTGTGTGCCTGCGCTGCTTTCTCCGCGCAGGCTGGATAATGTGCTTCAAAGTGCTGCATTAAGTTAGAAAAACCTAACTTTATCTGCAGAAATATACGTAGCAAGCCCCTACTGGACCTCGACGACGGCCGCCTCCTCCTTGCGGATGGAAAGCTCGTAGCCGCGCACGTTGATCTCGACCGGATCGCCGAGCGGTGCTACCTTTACGACCTTGAACGAAGTGCCCTTGATGAGCCCCAGGTCCATAAGGTGGCGGCGAAGCGCGCCCTCACCGTGAAGCTTGACGATGGTGGAGCTCTCGCCCACCTTAACGTCACCCAACGTCTTCATCCTCTTGTCCCCCTTTCGGTTTTTATCAAATGCTGTGGACTAACCGACGGTCATGATGTGCATGGCAACCTTGGAATCGATACCAAAGCGTGCGCCCAGCACGGTAACGATGATATTGGCGCCACTCGAGCTCACCACGTGGATTTCGCTGCCCTCGACAAAGCCGAGGTCCTTGAGGTGGTGCTTCATATCCTCATTGCCCTTTACACGAGACACGCGCACGGTTTCGCCCGCTTTTACCATCGAAAGCGGCATTGCCGGCATCTGCGGTCCGCAAGACATGAGTGGCTCCTAACGTCAGTTCGTCCTCAACATCGACGCGGTAAAAGTTAACCACGCCTATGTTCGCTTTAGTAAACTAACACGTGGTTAACTTTTTGGAAAGGGTCCCCATTCAGATTTCGAAAAAGTTTCCTATACGAAACAAAAGGGCACGGCAAAGGACCATCCTTTACCACGCCCTATCATGCTTAGAGTGAGAGATTTCTGATCGACGTAACGCAGGAAGCCTCGTCTACGCCCGAAACGCGGAAGATGATGTCCTCGCCGCACTCGCCGTAGAGAGCCATGAGTCCCATGACATCGCGGCCATTCGTGTGGCGATCGCCGATACTGACTGACACGTCGCAACGATGCTTGGCAATGATGTCATAGAGCAGCGCAACCGGGCGGGCATGTAATCCCAACGGATCTTTAATCGTCTTTGTAAACTCGACCATGTCCCCTCCCACGACATCGCACATTCGGCCGGCAAAACCCAGCCACGTGGTAGCTATTGTACCGTTAGATGCTTCTCGAGAGCTCCTCTGAACACCTCGTGGTCAAAAAGTGGCAAATATGAGTACTGTCACCAATTTAGTAGCAGCAAAATCGAGAGCAAATTGCCTAATTTGAGCGATTCGAAGAGGTTGAAAGCCGTCAAACGCCCTTTAAAGGGAGTTAGATAAATCGATTTTGAGCCCATTTTCGCTCAGAGCAGGCCGAAAAATATGGCACTTCTTTTGCAACAGTACTCATATTTGGCATTTTTTGACCACGGGGGCCAAGACCATGCCCCAAAACACAAAAGGAGGGGCCTCGTAAGGCCCCTCCTTAGGAAAGGGAATCGATTTATTCCACAGCCGTAGATTAATCCTAGCCGCTACTCCATCATATCGAGGACGGAAGGGCGAAGCTCGTTCTCGGCGGCCTCGGGATCGGTCTCGCGCAGGCGGTTGATGTAGCGGTTGTACCACATCACGGCAAGGCCCAAGAAGACAACCACGCCGCCAACGTTGTAGACCAGCGTCAGCCACAGCGGCTGATCGAGCGGAATGGTGCCGCAGATAAGCACGAAGCAGAAGACCACAAGCAGGAATGCGGCAACGACCAGGCCAAAGCTGCGCGAACCCATGCGGAAGCCACGGGGAGCGGCGTCAAAGTTCTTGCGCAGCATAAAGTAGGCAAGCAAAATCAGCAGCGGTGGGAGCAGAGCGGTGGCAGCCGTCATGTTGGTGACGATCATGAGCAGGTCGTCGAGGTTACCGGAGCCCAGGGCCGGAATGATCAGGATGGGGACGACGATGGCGAACTGCAGCCAAGCAGCGCGGGCAGGAATGCCATGCTCGTTGAGCTCGACGATCTTGCTACCAAAGACGCCCTTGGGGATCTCGGTGAAGAAGACCTTGATGGGAGCGGAGGTCCACATCATGAGGGAGCCCAGCGTGGCGGCGAGAAGGATCAAGCCGATGGCGCGCGTAGACACTTCCATGGGAATGCCAAAGTGGGCAAAGACAGCGCCGAATACGTCGAAGATACCGGTGGAGATGGCAACGCCGCCCTCGGGGATGAACAGGTTAACCAGCAGCGAAGCGCCTGCATACAGAAGGCCGATGGTCAGGCCGGCGATAACGACGGTGCGCACGAAGGCCTTGACGCCACCCTTAAGGTCGTTAAGGAACACGCCGACAGACTCAGCGCCGCCAACGCCCTGGATGATCCAGGCAAGCGTACCGAAGAAGCCCCACGCAGTTGCGAAGTTGCTCATGTCGGGAGCCATGTTAGCGGGAGTAGGAGCCGTAGCGAACTCAACGCCGCCAAAGGCAGCAGCCAGGGACAGCAGGATGAACACGGCGGTCAGGCCGAGAGCCGCGGTCGAACCGAAGGAGGAAATGGAGCCGATCCACTTAGCGCCCTTGGTCGAAACCCACGTGGCGATAGCAAAGACGACGATCTCGATAATGGTGATCCACAGCTGCGAAAGCTCGGCGTTGGCACCAAAGAACACGTAGCTCGCGTAGATGATGACGTTGGGCAGGACGGACGCAAAGAAGAACAGGTTAACAAACCAGTAGCTAAATGCCGTCAGGAACGCCCAGCGACCACCCATCGAGGTCTTAACCCATGCGTACACGCCAGACTCGGAGTCCTTGTTGAGGCCGACGAACTCGGCGGTAACCAGGGTATAGGGGACAAAGTACAAAAGCGTGGCGAAGAAGAACGACGGCGCAGCTGCCAAGCCGATGGCCGCGTTGTTGTTGATGATGTTCTTGATACCGAACACGGCGGCGACCGTCATGCCCTGCAGAGCGAACGAACCAATCGTTCCTCGTTTTTCAGAGCTCATAAGCCCTCCCAATCATCTGTTAAATGTCATCTAAAACCGTCCGAGCTGCAAGTGCAAACACGGACGGCGCACCTGCTAAGGGGAATGGGGAAAAGGGAGTCAACAAAGCCATCCCCCTTAACGGCGCGAAGCAAACGTCCAGGCGGACGAATACTACTTGTTGGGGAAGGAATAACCTTCGACTGTCACGTGCAGTACCACGACGCGGGGATCCGCGGCATCGGCCACGACACGGTAGGCCTCGTCAATTTCGACGACGGCAACGCCGCCGGCGGGAATCGTCACGGTCTCCCCCGTACCCTCAAAGCGCTCGCGATCATCGATATCGCTGTAGGCGCGGGTGCAGGTGAGGCCTGCCTTGGGGGCAACCTCGACAGTCAGGTCGCCGTCGAGCGGGGCGAGCACGGCATGATAGCGACGGTGACCGACCAGATCGGCGGTAGCCGCCTCGTGGGCGTTCACCCACCAATACACCAGCGAGTCGCCGATGGAGTACGCCACATCGTGCTGCAGTTCAGAAACGCCGTCGAGCGCCTGTCCGGTACGCATCCACTTCTTGACGGACTTCATCTGAGCGTCGAAATCGGCGCGCGAGTTAAAGACATGCATGACTTATGCCTCCTTAATGGGTGCCAGTGCCTGAGCCAGATCGGCAGACGTCAGCGGTCGCAGGGACACCTCAAAGCTGAAGCTCTCAAAACGGGTGCGATAGGAATCGAGCACCTCGGAACCCCAAGAGTTCGAACCAAGGCCGAGCAGCTGGTCGTTGATGTTGACCGTAACCGTGTCGCCCTTGACAAGGTCGTAGACGTGCTTGGCGTTATCGATGGCCTCGCAGCTATAGGGCCATGCCGAGAACGAGAACGGATTGGAGGCAGCGTCAGCCGGACGCGTCACCAGCACGCCGTCACCGTGGCTAGAGCGCAGGGCAACCCAGCGGGTACCCTCGCGGTTGGCACAATCCTGGGGCATGACATACGGCGTGAACATGTCGTCGACCGTAGTGCGGTAATGACCGACCGGGTTGGCGCGCAGCGAGTCCGGATAGTTCTCGCCCGGGCCGTGGCCATACCACTCGACGGCACGATCGCAACCGGGGACCTCAAAGGAGATGCCGATGCGCGGGATGATATCCGAGTAATCGCCGTAGAGCTCGCCGGAAACCTTGAGGTCGACGCGACCGCTCGGAAGCACGGTGTAGACAAGCTCGACGCGCATGCCGAACGCACGGACGGGAGGAGCAATGCGTTGGCTCACGGTAACGGCGACCGCATTGCCGTCCTGCTTCCAAGAAACCTTGCGGGTGGACGTCTGCATTACATCGATGAAGTTGTCCTTCCACAGGGAGTCGTACTCCTGGGCGTGGTTGTCGACGAGCGGATGCCAAAAACCAACCTGGGGGCCAGAGGCCATGACGTCGCGGCCGGATGCCTTCCAATCGCTCACGGTGCCGTTTACCTTGCTGAAGGTCAGCTCGCCGTTGAGGGAGTGAATGCGAATCTCCTGCTCGGTCTCCTCGACCGTAAGCTCAGGACGAGTGGGGGCCGCAATGGCCGGCGCCGGATGGTTTGCGATGGCAAACTGGTTTGCGCCCAGTTGGAACATCGGCTCGCACCAGACGTGAGCGGCCATGGTGTAGGCGCGCACAGTCAGCAGGGTCTCGCCTACCGCGGCCTCGTGAATCACCAGCGGAAGCTGGACGGACTCACCGGGGGCAACCGCACCGGGCATGAGCGTCTTGCGGCAGACCACGTCGCCGTCCACCAGGGTCTCCGCCGACAGGCAAACATCCTCGAGGGTGGTAAACCAGCGCTTGTTGGTGACAGTCAGCTCGCCCGCCTCGGCGTCATAAGCCATGCGAACCGGGCAGATGACCTGGCCGTACTCGGTAAGGCCCGGGCTCGGCTGCTGCCAAGGGAACACCATGCCGTCGATGCAGAAGTTGCTGTTATTGGGGTAATCGCCGTTGTCGCCACCATACATATCGTAGGCAACGCCGTCCTCGGTCACAGCAGCCAAACCGTGGTCGCACCATTCCCAGATAAACTGGCCTTGGATGCAATCCCAGCGATCGAAGACCTCCTGATACTCGGACAGGCCTCCGGGGCCGTTGCCCATGGAGTGACCGTACTCGCAGTTGATGCGCGGCTTGGGGAATGGATGCTCACCAAAGTCGTTCATCTGCGACACACGGGAGTACATGGTGGAGATAACGTCGACGGTATCGGCGTTGCGGTCCTCCTCGTAATGGACCGGACGACCATCGAGCTCGTGAGCCTTGGCGTACATCGCGCGGATGTTGCAGCCATAGCCGCTCTCGTTGCCCATCGACCACATAATGATGCAGGCGTGGTTGCGCTCCTGCATCACCAGGCGCTCAATGCGGTCGACGTAGGCCGGCTCCCATGCCGGGTCGTCGGTGACCAGGGCGATATTGCCGATATTCTCGAAGCCGTGGCTCTCCATATCGGTCTCGGCGACCAGCATGATGCCGTACTCGTCGCACAGCTCGTAAAAGCGCGGGTCGTTGGCGTAGTGGGACGTGCGCACCGCGTTGATGTTGTGCTGCTTCATGAGCTCCAGGTCGCGGCGCATGCGATCGAGGCCCACGGCGCGGCCCTTGTGATCGTCGTGATCGTGGCGGTTGACGCCATGCATCTTAAAGTAAGTGCCGTTGAGGTAGATATGATTGCCCTCGACCGTCACCTCGGCAAGACCCTGGCGATGCGGGACGTACTCGCTGACCTGGTCACCGTCGTAGACCTCAAACGTAAGGTCATAGAGGAAGGGATCCTCGGGATTCCAGAAGTGGGCATCGGTCACGCTGCACTCGGCATGGCCGTCGACGCACTCACCCGTAGCCACCACGTTCTCGCCATCACTGAGCGTAAACACAACGCGGGTAGCTCCCTCGGCAACCGTATCGAGCGTGATCAGAGCGGCATCGCCCTCGCGGTGCGTGCGGAACCTAAAGTCGACCAGGTGTGCGGCGGGACGCTGCATAAGATACACATCGCGGAAGATGCCCGAGGCCCACCACATGTCCTGATCCTCGATATAGCTGCCATCGCTGTACTGCAGGACCTTGACCGCAAACAGGTTGTCGCCCTCGACGAGCGCGTCGGTCACGTCGAACTCGGCAGACAGGCGCGAACCCTTGGTCATGCCGATAAACTGACCGTTGACGTACAGCTCGCCATAGCTCTCGATGCCGTCAAAGCGAATGATCTCGCGAGCGCCGGCAGGAACGGCGGGAAGGTTGACGATGCGCTGGTACACGCCCGTGGGATCGTCAGAGGGAACGAACGGCTGATCCACCGGGAACGGAAAACCCTCGTCGGTGTAGGCAAGGTTGCCATAGCCGTCCACCTGCCACAGGTGCGGAACCTCCACGTGATCCCACTCGGGCTCGTACGTGGAAAGCTCCTCGTTAGAGACGGCAGCGGGGCCCTCAAAGAGGCGGAACTGCCACGAGCCGGACAGCTGGACAAACCCGCGCGACAGCTCGCGGCTGTACGTTGCAGCGAGATCGGCGGTCTCATAACCCATAAAGTACGCATGGGGTGCCAGGCGGTTCCTATGGGTGAGCGCTTGGTTTTCCCAATCGTTAATGGTGTCCATGGTGATGCTCCTTCGTCATCGTAGTGATTCTTGTGCAACCGGTTGTCCTTATCTTACGGGCGATGCAAAAAACTGTGCAACCGGTTGTCCGCTGAACGGTCGATTTGGTCGGGTTAACGGTGCAACCGGTTGTACAACCGCAACACTTATGTCACCCTGAGTATCGAAACTCAGCGCAAGACATCGTTCTTAAGCTCGTAGGCAACCGCCACGCCCGCTGATATCTCACCCATACGAGACGTATTCGATTGCGGCTTGGTTGCAAAACGACACCGGTCACCGGATATCATGAACGCTGTTCAGGCGCACTATAGTAAGCTGTATCCGCACCAGCCCGTATCAGCGACAACATCGACCGCATTCTCCAGGAGACGCCATGACCCAACCAGTTCGCACCGCACCTACGCTTGCCGAGGTTGCCGCAGCTGCCGGCGTGTCGCGCTCCACAGCATCGCGCGCTCTCAACGATTCGCCCCGCATTAGCGAGGAAACCAAAAGGCGCGTCCGCGCGGCGGCCAAGGAAGTCAATTTTGTCCCCAACGCTCGTGGCCGAGCGCTCGCTGTCGGGCGCACGGAAATCATCGCCGTGCTCGTGACCGAGCCCCTGAGTGAGCTCTTCAGCGACCCCACCTATAGCGAGTTTTTGAGCGGCATTACCGAGGAACTGTCGGAGTCGTCCTATCTGCCCGTTATCTTGCAGGCGTCTTCTACGCATGAGCGCAACCGCGCACGCGAGCACTTTGAGCGCCGCTCGTTCGACGCCGTGATCGACGTCTCCCCCTACAAGGGCAGCGAGCTGCTCGAGGTGCTGCGCGAGCTGGGCGTACCTACCGTGTTGTGCGGCCAGCTCGAGGGCCACCCCTATCGCGATGTGTTCTCGACGGTCTACTCTGACGACGAAGAGGGCGGACGCTTTGCAGCGCTCGCTATGAAGGAGCGAGGGCGCAAAGATATCGTCGCCGTGTTGGGACCGCAAGACAACCCCGCCGTTGTCGACCGCCTGCGCGGCTACCGCGCCGTCTTGGGCGAAGACCTCCCAGACGCAAACGTTATCTATACCGGCTGGAACAACGGAGACGGCTATCAGGCCATGCACCAGATCCTCGCGCGCGAGATTGCTTTCGATGGCGTGCTCTGTGGATCGGACCGTATCGCGGCTGGCGTCATCACCGCACTCAACGAGGCAGGCCTATCCGTTCCGGCGGATATTTCCGTCGTCGGCTTCGACGATCACGAGATTGCGACGCGCTGCGTCCCCGCGCTCACGACCGTCCGCCAGCCCCTGCGCGAAGAAGGCCACATGGCCGCCAACATTGCGCTCGACATGATCAAGGGTGCCGAGCCCACCACCTCCGTGATGCACATGCAGCTGATCCAGAGAGACTCGCTATAAGAAATTGGGGCAGGCTTTCCGCCAGACAGTTGTTACGGAAAGCCTGCCCCGTTTTGAGTGCTCATTCTGGGGCACAGTTTCCGTTAGACAGCTCAACCGGAAACTGTGCCCCATTATTTTGCCGAATTCTGGGTCGCGCTTTCCCAGAGGACCCCCTTTGGGAAAGCGCGACCCGTTCTGGACCCAGATTCCGGGACGCACTTTCCGCGACGCCCGGTCACCCCATGTCCTCACAATCTCGGCGCATCAAAACCACCCCTAAAAGGGGTGGTTTGCTCTTAGGGTATAACCCTTGGATTTCCGGCACGCGTCTAAAGGCGCCGGCCCTCACGGGGTTCGGGCCGCACTGCAGATTGACCCGTGGCGGGCCGGTCAAACCGGCGCTATTTACGCCCCGGCCCCCTGCCGAAGGGGTCCTCGTACTCCTTGACGCTCAGCCGGTCGAGCGCGATGTCGGCCTTCTCCTGCTCCCGGATGTACTTCGCGATCGTGGCCTCGTTCAGGCCGACCGTGGACACGTAGTAGCCCTCGGCCCAGAACTTCCTGTTGCCGAACTTGTACTTCATGTTCGCGTGCTTGTCGAATACCATCAGCGAGCTCTTCCCCTTCAGGTAGCCCATCACGCTCGATACGCTGTACTTCGGCGGTATCGCCAGCAGCATGTGGACGTGGTCAGGCATCAGGTGCCCCTCGATGATCTCTATCCCCTTGTACTGGCAGAGCTTCCTGAAGATCTCCCCAAGGTCGGACCTTATTTGGTTGTAGATGACTTTGCGCCTATACTTCGGCGTGAACACGACGTGGTACTTGCACATCCACTTCGTGTGCGACAGGCTGTAGGCCTTCTGGGCCATACGCCACCACCGCCCTCTCGACTCGGATTCCTTGCGGCCTGAACAATCGCAAGTGTCCGGCGAGGGGGCGGCTTTGTAAAGCCGTTTGGCCCCACCCGCATAGCGGGTGGTTTCTGATGCGGCGCGCTGCGCGCCCCGCACAGGCTAAAGCCTCTAAATAAAAAACGAGGGAAGGCACACGTCCTTCCCTCGTTGCGGGCAATATGTAGCCGCTCGCCTACATCAAGCGCAGGCTGACGTCCTTGAGCTGGGCGCCGCTAACGGCACTCGGGGCGCCCGACATAAGGTCGGAGCCGCTGGCCGTCTTGGGGAACGCCATGACGTCGCGGATGGAGTCGGAACCGGTGAGCAGCATGCACACGCGGTCCAGGCCCAGAGCGAAACCGCCCATCGGGGGCGCACCAAACTTGAGCGCCTCCATGAGGAAGCCGAACTGAGACTCGGCGCGCTCCTCGGTAAAGCCCAGGAGCTTGAGCATGGACATCTGCATCTCGGCGTTGTGGATACGCATACCGCCGCCGCCGGCCTCAAAGCCGTCCATGACAAAGTCGTAGGTGCACGAACCGGCTGCCAGCGGATCGGCCTCGATCTTGGCGATGTCGGTCTCGGTCGGCAGAGTGAACGGCTGGTGCTCGGCAGCATAGGCCTTGCGGTCCTCATCCCAGTGGAACAGCGGGAAGTTGACGACCCACAGGAAGTCGTGACCCTCGCGCTTGATCTCGAGCGCGTTGGCCATGTGGGAACGCATGCCGCCCAGGATCTCGTCAGAGAGCAGACGCGGGCCGGCGGCGAACATCACAAGGTCGCCGGGCTCGACGTCCATGCGCTCGCGCAGAGCGGCCATCTCCTCGTCCGAGAAGAACTTGACGATGGGGCTGTTGATGGAGCCGTCCTCGCGGAAGGCAATCCAGGCCAAGCCCTTGGCGCCAAACGTGGAGGCCACGCCGGCAAGCTTATCGATCTTGGCACGTGCCCAGGCACCAGCGCCCTTGGCGTTGATGGCCTTGACGACAGAGCCCTCCTCGTTTGCGGCAGTCGCAAAGACCTTGAACTTGGAGTTGGCAAAGATGTCGGTCAGGTCGACCAGGTGCATGCCATAGCGGGTATCGGGCTTGTCGGAGCCATAGGTGTCCATGGCATCCCAGTAGTCCATGCGACGCAGCGGCGTGGGCATCTCGACACCCATGCGGCCGAAGGCGTCGGCCAGGACCTCCTCGAGCGCGCTCATGACGTCGTTCTGGTCCACGAAGGACATCTCGATATCGACCTGGGTGAACTCGGGCTGACGGTCGGCACGCAGATCCTCGTCGCGGAAGCACTTGGCAACCTGGTAGTAGCGCTCGACGCCACCGACCATGAGCAGCTGCTTCAGGAGCTGCGGGGACTGCGGCAGGGCGTAGAAGTTACCCGGCTGAATACGGCTGGGAACGATGAAGTCGCGGGCGCCCTCGGGCGTGGACTTAAACAGGGAGGGCGTCTCGACTTCCATGAACTCACGGTTGTGCAGTGCCTCGCGAATGGCAAAGGTAAAGTCGGAGCGCAGCTTGAGGTTGGCCATCATCTCGGGACGGCGGAGGTCCAGATAGCGATAGCGCAGGCGGGTGTCCTCGCTGGTCTCGATGCCGTCCTCGATCTGGAACGGCGGGGTGACGGACGTGTTGAGAACCTCGGCGTGGTCGGTCAGGACCTCGATCTCGCCGGTCGCGAGCTTGGTGTTGGTGGTCTCCTCGCCACGGGAGCGCACGACGCCGTGGATCTTGATGGGCCACTCGGGACGCATGGTCTCGGCGATCTTAAAGGCGTCGCCGTCGGAGTGCTCGGGGTCGAAGGTGAGCTGCGTGATGCCCTCGCGGTCGCGAAGATCGCAGAAGATAAGGCCGCCGTGGTCGCGGCGACGGCTCACCCAACCGGTGAGGGTGACCTCTTCGCCCACGTTCTCGCGGCGAAGCTCGCCGCAGGTACGGGTGTGCATGGAATGCTCGTCGATGGGACGGGTCTGGCTCATACCAGTGATCCTCCTTTATGGATCTGTGCCGCCCCGTGTCGTTCCGGGCGGCGTCGTACAGATTTGCCCAGCCTGCGTAAACCGCGCAGCCAGACATGGCGTTCTATCTTATCGCACCTGTGTCGATGTGCCGCGGAAAAGTAGCTCCTGCCCAAAGACTTGACGGAGACGAAACAATTGACGCACCGCGGCACCCGCCCGCGCTCGTCACGTGCGACAATATGCCCCAATAAAACAGCACTTGGAAAGGCCCGTCATGACTGCACGCCTCATTGTTATGGATATCGACTCCACCCTCATCAACCAGGAGGTCATCGACCTGTTGGGCGAGGAGGCCGGCGTGGGCGGGCAAGTTGCGCAAATCACCGAGCGCGCTATGCGCGGCGAGCTGGACTTTAAGCAAGCGCTCGAGGAGCGCGTGGGGCTGCTTGCCGGCTTGGACGAGAGTGTGTTCGAGCGTACCTTTGAGCGCGTGACGTTTACTCCTGGCGCGCTGGAGCTTGTGCGCTCGGCGCACAGCAAGGGCTGGAAGGTCGGCGTGGTAAGCGGCGGCTTCCACGAGGTCGCCGACAAGATCGTGGCCGCCGCGGGCATCGATTTTTGCCTGGCTAACCGCCTAGAGGTCGTGGACGGCAAGCTCACCGGTAAGCTGGCGGCAGACATCGTGACCAAGGAATCCAAGCTCATCCGGCTGCTGGATTGGGCAGTCGAGTGCGGTGTCGATATGGCCCACACCGTCGCGATCGGCGACGGGGCAAACGATATCCCTATGATTCAGGCCGCGGGCACGGGCATCGCGTTTTGTGCCAAGCCCAAGACGCGCGAAGCCGCCCCGTTTGCCATCGACGAGCGCAACCTGATGCTCGCCATGGACATCATCCTGCGCGACTAGTCGATCCGTCTAACAATTGAATCAGTCTGTCCTATAGTTTCCGAACAATTTTGTTTTAGTGTTCGGAAACATACCTTTGAGTGCTAGACTTTGCGCCGTCGAAGGGAACATATATGGATAAGCGAGATCTTGAGCAGTTGCTGAGCGATGTTGCCGACGGAGCAGTCGCCCCGGCAGTCGCCCTCACACGCATCCAGACGGCGCCGACCGCCGATCTGGGTTTTGCGCAGCTCGATCTTTCGCGCGGGGTGCGCCAGGGAGCCGGCGAGGTTGTCTACGGTGCCGGTAAAACCGCCGAGCAGATTGCCGCCATTATCGAAGCGCTGCGCGATGCCGGTCAGGAGCGCATCCTGGTCACGCGCCTGGACAGCGAAAAAGCAGCCCGCACCTCGGAGCTCCTCGGCAACGGCATCGACCTGGGGTATATCCCGAACGCACAGCTCGCCCTCGTGGGCGGCAAGCCCTCCCCTACTGGCAACGGACGCATCGTCGTCGCCTGCGCCGGCACGAGCGACTTGCCCGTCGCCGAGGAAGCCGCGTTGACGGCCGAATTCTATGGCAACGAGGTCGACCGCCTCTACGACGTGGGTGTTGCCGGCCTGCACCGCCTGCTCGCGCATGCCGAGGAACTTGCACAGGCGCAGGTGGTCATCGCCATCGCCGGCATGGAGGGCGCGTTGGCGAGCGTTGTCGGCGGCCTGGTGAGCTGTCCGGTCATCGCCGTTCCCACCAGCGTGGGCTACGGCGCAAGTTTTGGTGGCGTAGCCGCACTGCTCGCCATGCTCAACTCCTGTGCCAGCGGCGTATCGGTCGTCAATATCGACAACGGCTTTGGTGCCGCCTACCAGGCAAGTCTTATCAATCATCTGAGCGCCGGCACGCCCCACGCCCGTTAAGGAGCATTCCATGTCCAACCATCAGCACACGCTTATCATCGACGGCACCTCGGGCATCAGCGGCGACATGACCGTCGCGGCCCTGCTCGACCTGGGCGCCAGCGAGGAGCACCTGCGCGAACAGCTCGCCACACTGCCGGTCGACGGCTTTACGATCGCCGTCACGCGTGCAAACAAGCATGGCATCGACGCCTGCGATTTCGACATCCAGCTTGCAGAGGAGCTCGAGAACCACGATCACGATATGGCCTGGCTCTACGGCAACGAAGCAACTGCCGAGCACACGCACGAACATGAGCACCACCATCATGACCACGACGAGCACGAACACGAACACACACACGAGCATGACCATGAGGCCCACGGCCATGGCCACGAGGGCCATCATCACGCCCACCACCATCACCATCGTTCTTTGGCGGACGTCACCGCCATCATCGATGGCTCGCAGCTAAGCGATGGCGCCAAGCGTCGCGCTCTCGCCATCTTTACCGCACTCGCTGCCGCCGAGGCCAAGGCTCACGGCAAAACGCCCGAGACCGTCCTGTTTCACGAGGTAGGCGCCGTCGACTCCATCGTCGACGTCTGCTCGGTCGCCATCTGCCTCGATGACCTTGGTATCGAGGATATTGTCGTCGAGTCGCTCTCCGAGGGCCACGGAACCATCCGCTGCGCCCACGGCCTCATGCCCATTCCCGTCCCCGCTGTCGTCAACCTGTGCCAGGCGGGCAATATCGCCCTCACGCCTGCACCGGTCGCCGGCGAGCTCGTGACGCCCACGGGCGCCGCCATCGTCGCCGCACTGCGTACGACCGAGCACCTGCCAGCCCGCTACCGCATCGAAGCCGTCGGCTACGGCGCCGGCAAGCGCCCCTACGAGGGCTGCTCCGGGACGCTCCGCTGTCTGCTCGTTGACGCGGACGCATAGCCATGGATGCCCGCAAGGCCAAAAGCCGCGCCGCGATCGTCGCGGCGTTCTCCGAGCTGCTGCGCGAAGAGGACTACGGCAAGATCACCGTCGGCGACATCATCGCGCGCGCTCACGTAGGCCGCGCGACATTCTACGGCCTCTTTAAGAGCAAAGACGACCTACTGTCCAAGCTCGTAAGCGACATCTGCACCCACGCCCTCGACGACGATGGCACACCGCTCGACGACCCACTCGTGCAGGTCGAACATATCCTCAACAACCTCTGGGAGCGCCGCCAGGGCGTTCGAGCCCTCGTAGCCGGCGCCGGCTCACGCGTCTTCGCCGACTGCTTACGCAAGACCATCATGTCACGAGCAGCCGAAACCGTCCCCACCGACCCAAACGGCCCCGCCGCCACCATGGACCGAAGCTTCCTACTACACCACATAGCCTCAAGCTTCGTAGGAATGGTCCAATGGTGGGCCTGGCACAACTTTCAAGCAGATAAGGCCGAAGTAGCCAAAGACTACCTCTCAGCCATTAAGCCTCTCTTCAACTAAGTAAACCCCTCATTCCAAAGCCCCGCCCCCAACCCAAAGCGCGATACATCCCAAAGTGTCAGCAGCAGCCCAACGTCCCCACCAGCAACAAGCCCCTCCCATCCAAATTCAGATATATATGTTGGGTTGCTTGCACGAACGCAATAAAGACCCCGCAGCTGCCCGCATGGGGTAACTTCCCAGCGCATTCCGCAGGACGCAAAAAGGCTCGCCGCACGAAGTGCGCAGCGAGCCTTTTTGCATGTCCGAGGACGCGCTGGGAAGTTACCCCATGCGGCCAGCGGACAACTATGTAGCCTCAGACTAGAACATGCCCAAGAAACCATGCACAAACAGTGCAGCCAGAGCGGCACCGACAAACGGCGCGATGCCAGGAACGAGCAGGCCGTACTTCCAGTTGTTGTCAGCCTTGTTCTTGATCGGCAGCACCTGATAGGCCATGCGAGGACCAAGGTCACGAGCCTGGTTCATGGCGAAGCCGGTGATGCCGCCCATGCCCATGCCAACAGCCCAAACGATCAGGCCGACGCAGATGGCGAGCATCAGAACGTTCTCGCCGGCGCGGCTAGCGGCAGCAAGGATGGCGCTAATGAACACGAAGGTGCAGATAGCCTCGCAGAAGAAGTTGCGAACATAGTTCGTGCCCTCGGTGGTGGGGTTGGTCGAGAAGATGTTGCGCTGGGCAATGGGGTCGACGACACCCTCGGAAGCCTTGAACTCATCGGCATACATAAGCCAAGCGATTACGGCGCCCACAAAGCCGCCGAGCATATCGGCAATCATGAAGGGGATGCAGCTGCTCCACGGCACCAGGCCTACGATGCACTGGGCAAGCACCATAGCCGGGTTCATGCACACGGCGCCGCCAAAGACAAACAGGCAGACCGAGATGCCAAAAGACCAAGTGGTGATGGCAAACATGTGGCCGGAGCCCTGATACTTGGTGCCCTTGAGCACAGTATCGCAGTGCACGCCCACGCCAAAGATGATCATGAGGGCCGTTGCGCCGAATTCGCAGAGGAGTTTGGTAAGCATAAAACCTTATCTTTCTTGTCAGTTATAAACGATTCGTTTAGGCCGCGCGCTAGTGCTGAGCGACAACAACGCCCAGGCCATCGGGAATGACGGCCACCTTGGCATCGGCACCCTTCATCTCAAAGGCGAGCTTGAGCGCCTCCTCGAGGGTGTTGACCGGCGTCATGTGCATATCCTTAATCATCTGGTGATCGCACAGGTCGGTGACCATGATCACGGGGTGATGCGCCAGGATGCGGGCAAAGATCTGGCTCGTCCACTGGTCGGGCAGGGTCTCGTCCTTGGGACGGTCGATGCAGGCGCGCTCAAACTCTGCCGGATCGTTGTCGGCGATGTTGTGATAGAAGCCCTCGCCGCCGTGACCGTCGGCACAACCGGCGACGTCGATGATCACACCGCCCTCGGGAAGCGTGGCCTCGGCAGAGCACATGCCCTTCACGGCCTGGTAGATGTTCTGGTCGAGCGGGTAGCCGCCGTTGGTGGTGATGGCAATCTCGCACTCGACGGGCTCAACGCCGGCAAGGCTCTTCACGAACTCGCAGCCAGCCTCGTGTGCCTTGTGGATGTCGCCGGCGAAGGAGCCAATGACCTCGTGCTTGCCGTTGAGCACCACGTTCAGCACAAAGGCAAGGTGAGCCATCTCGGCAGCGGCAAACATGTCCTCGCTCACGTGGTTATGGCACAGGTTGCCGGCACGCGAATGGGAATCGTTCACAAACTGGCCGTTGTGGTTGTACATGATGGTCTTGTAGCTGGCGATGCCAGGCAGGACGGACTTGCGGCTGCCGGAGAAACCAGCAAAGAAGTGCGGCTCAATAAAGCCCTCGGCAAGCAGCAGATCGCAATCGACGGCAATCTTATTGATGATGCACTCGCCACCAGAAGGCAGGGTGCCGATCTTTTTCATCATGCTGTCGTCAGTCGCGACGTGCATAACGATTTCCTCGTTGGCAACGATCTCCTCGCCGTACTTGTTGACGAGCTCCTCGTGCGTCGACGGACGATGCATACCCGTAGCAACCAGAATGCGAACGCGCGCTTCAGGCGCAGCAGAATGGATGTGATGCAGCATAATAGGCATCGTCACACGCGAAGGAACGGGACGCGTATGGTCGGAGCTAATGATGACGATATCCTTCTTGCCAGCACAGAGCTCCTCGAGCGAAGGCGAGCCGTAAGGGTTGGCAAGTGACTCCTCCACCAGCTCTTCCTGCGATTTCGTGGTCTTAAACTCGTTTTGATGACCTTCCATCACACCTGCAAAGTTCTTATCCTCGAGCTCCAGATGCAACGTCTTGTGGTCAAACGGCAGTTCACATTCAAACAATGACGAGCGTCCTCTTCCTTTCAACTGACACACTAGATAAACCGTTGGAAGGATACGCCGCTCACCGAAAAACACCACCGTCCACCGACTCATTAACACAACGTTCATATTTGACCCACAACAAAACGGCCACGATCCCAAACGGGACCGCAGCCGCCTGTCAAAGACACTATAGACAGGATGATTTACGCAGCGCCGAGGCAAACATCTAGTCCGAGACGTACGCACGTAAGCCATTTTGCATAAATTCGTTAATTAATTGCATAAGATGGCGCATGGATTTCTGGCCATAACTGGGTAGTACCCTCCGGAGCGTGCATTTTTGCGAGTATTCAGCATCGCGGGATAAGATTTTGGTGCCAAAAATCTTTCAAAAGGTAGATAGTCCTCATGACTCGACCCATCTGGATAGCATGCGGCGAGAAACCAGCCATATATGATCGTCGCCAAAGCCCAATCGTCGTGCAAAAGCATCAACAAAGGCAGCGAAAGCCGGCTATGGCCTTATGCATCAATCTTTGGCTGCTGAAAACTCCGTTTTTTGCACGTCGCCCCAAGCACCACCCTCACCCAGCGGCTGATCCGCCGAAGACCGGACATCGCAGGGCCCGCCATTAGTTTACTTTTAGGCACACTCCGCAGGACGCAAGAAGCCCTCGCCGCACTCCACATTAAGCGCGAAGCGCGCCATTATCCCCTTCAGCCCCAATCCCTGAAGACCGAGGACGAAGGGGCCCGATGGGTTTCCCTCTGAATGCATTCCGCAGCACGAAGCCCCCTTATCCGCAGCTCCGAAGGAGCAGGATAAGGGGGCTTCAAGTGCGAGGACGCATTCAGAGGGAAACCCATCGGGCCCCGGTGAGAGCCACAGGGCTATCGATTACCCCGTGTTCTGCAATCCTGCCGAGACGCCGGTCACAGTCGAAAGAATCAGGCTCATGTACTCGGCCTTCTTCTCCTCGGCCATCTCGTCCTGGTTCATACGCACCTCGCGAAGGGCGCGGACCTGGGCGATGGACAGGGCGTCGACGTAGGGGTTGCGCACGCGGACGGCGCAAC
Organism: uncultured Collinsella sp.; assembly: GCA_902494765.1. Classification (GTDB taxonomy): domain Bacteria; phylum Actinomycetota; class Coriobacteriia; order Coriobacteriales; family Coriobacteriaceae; genus Collinsella. The sequence goes on along the minus strand of CABUUK010000009.1, from coordinate 2,046 downwards.
CGAGCACGCGGCGACGCTGCAGCGGCCACTCATCACCGACGATGGCAAGGACCCACTTACGCGTGAGCTGCATCTCGGTGAAGACCTTCTCGGACAGATCCTGGCGATCGCCCAGGTGCAGATACATCTTGGCGATGCGCTGGTCGGTCTTGGCGATCGACATCTCGATGTTGTCGATAAAGGTGCGGAAGAACGGCCACTCCTGGTAGGCAGCCTTGAGCTGGTCAAGATCGCCAAGCTGCTCGCAGGCGGTGCCCAGACCGTACCAAGCGGCCAGGTTAATGCGCGCCTGGCTCCAGCTGAAGATCCACGGGATGGTACGCAGGTCGTCGAGCGACTTGGCACCCAAGCCGCGCTTGGCGGGACGCGAGCCGATCGGCAGCAGACCGACCTCGGTCAGCGGCGTCACGGTCGAGAACCATGGCGTAAAGTCCTCGGTGTTCAGCAGGTCCAGATAGCGCTCGTGGCTTGCGGTGTTGAGCTTCTCGGCCATATCCCAGAACTTCTGCGTGGTCTCGGTGTTGGTCTTCTCGACACTCGGGGCCGACTGCAAAAGCGTTGCGGCAGCAACGGACTCAACATGGCGCTGAGCCAGCGTGCGGTTACCGTAACGGGCAAAGATGACCTCGCCCTGCTCGGTAAGCTTAAAGAAGCAGTTGACCGAACCCTTGGGCTGCGCCAGCACGGCCTTGTTGGCCGGGCCGCCGCCACGGCCCACGGCACCGCCGCGACCGTGCATGAGCACCAGGTCGATATCGTTCTTCTCGGCCCACTTGGCAATGCGCTCCTGCGCGGAGTGCAGCGCGAGCATGGCCGTGGTAGGACCGGCATCCTTGGAGGAGTCGGAATAGCCCAGCATGACCTCCATGCGGCGGTTGGTCTGGGCAAGGCGCTTTTGCACCACGGGCAGCGTAAGCATCTGGTCGAGCACGTCGACGCAGCCCTCGAGGTCCTCGAGCTGCTCGAACAGCGGGATCACGTCGAGCTCGGGGACATCCTCCTCGTGTGCAAAGGACAGGTGGGCAAGCTCAAAGACGTCGGCCACATGCTGGGCGCTCTTGGTGAACGAGATGATGTAGCGGTGCGCCATCTTCTTGCCGTAGCGCTTTTGGATGGAGCCGATAGCGCGGAAGGTATCGATAACCTCGCGCGTCATGGGCTGCAGGTCGCCATGGATACCGTTCTCGTGGATATCCTTGAGGGCGCGGGCATGCACCACGGAGTGCTGACGGAACTCCATCTCGACCATATGGAAGCCGAAGGACTCGACTTGCCAGATGATGGTCTGGACCGGGCCGTAGGCGGCACGGACGGCACCGCAGGCGGCCAGCGAACGCTGGACGACGCGCAGGTCATCCAGGAACTCGTCGGCGCTGTGGTACATGGTGTCGGTGATACGGCGCACGGTGGCGTTCAGACGGTCGGCCATGACGAGCATGACGGCGCGATGCGGCTCGTGCTCGGAGATCAGCTCGGCGCGGGCCGTGTACCGAGGGCTCATCTCGACCTGATGGTTCCACAGGTTAATGAGCTCGGCCGACGGCTTGCTGTAGGTGGCCTCGAGCGTGAGGTTGCGGCCGATGTGGCGGCACTTGTCCTCGAGCTTGAGCACCATGTGCGTAAAGTACTTGGCGGCGACCTCACGGCTCACCTTGGCGGTGACGTTGGGGTTACCGTCGCGGTCGGAACCGATCCAGCTGCCGGGATGGAAGAACGCCGGGCACAGCGGCGGCACAGTACCGGCCTTGTCGCCCAGCACCCAATCGTCAAAACGACGATAGATAACGGGGATAACGTCGAACAGCGTGTTATCGAAGATGTCGATGATGGTATCGGCTTCCTCGACCGGCGTGGGCTTCTTGAGCGCGATGGGGCTCGTACGCACCAGGGCGTCGATCTCCTGCAGCATATGGCGCTCGTTCTCCACCAGGTCGGAGCCGCCCAGACGCGGACGCTCCTCCAGCAGGTTGGAGATACGGCGGATCTTGCCCTCGACGGCCTTACGACGGGCCTCGGTGGGATGTGCGGTAAAGACAGGGTGGAACT
>CABUUK010000008.1 GCA_902494765.1 uncultured Collinsella sp. | reverse complement strand
CGGAAAACCTCCTGCGACGCGATGCGCAGCGAGGTGGCGCGGGGACGAAGCGTGCTCATCTCAAGCCATCTGCTCGACGACCTGGCAGACCTCACCGACTCGTTCTACTTCATCGAGGCCGGCACGCTCGTGGAAAAGATCGAGTCGTCCTCGCAGACGCTCAAGCAGGAATACCTCGATACATACGAGAGATGAATGTGGGGGAGTGTTCGGATGAAGTTGATATTTAAGGTCCAGCTCATGTCGTGCCGAAAAGACCGTGAACCTTTTGTGGGACACGCGGCGCCGTGGTACCATAGCCGAGTTTGTTGTCTTGGTCGGAAACCAAGACGCCTTATGCGCTGATCGGTAACCAGCGCCTGACCAATAAGGAGTCCTACCATGAAGCAGGGTATCCATCCCCAGTATGTCGAGTGCACGGTGACGTGCTCCTGCGGCAACACCTTCAAGACGCACGCTACCGTGTCCGAGATGAAGGTTGAGCTTTGCAACGAGTGCCACCCGTTCTACACCGGCCAGCAGAAGTTCGTCGACACCGGTGGACGCGTCCAGCGCTTCGCCGACAAGTTCGGTGGCGCCGCTGCCGCCCAGCTCAAGAAGGCCGAGGAGGCCAAGGCTGCCAAGGCTGCCAAGGCTGCTGAGGCCGAGGCCGCTCGCAAGGCCGCCGCTGAGGCTAAGGCTGCCGAGAAGGCTAAGCGTGCCGCTAAGTTCGCCGAGGAGGCTGCCAAGCAGGCTGCTGAGGCTCCCGCAGAGGCTCCCGTCGAGGAGGCCGCTGCCGAGGCCGAGACCACCGAGGCTGCTGAGTAAATAGCTCGCCGCGGAATCACTCGCATTCATGGCATGAGGGCCGTGCATCCATTTGGGTGCGCGGCCCTTTTCTTTTTATTGGTGCAAGCCAACCTGTCCCCATTGCACCAGATTGGTGCGAAGGGGACAGGTTAGTTTGCACCAAATGACAGAGAGGCGGCGTTTGCCCAGATAAAACCTGCCAAAATAAACCTGTCCCTTTTTGGCAGGTTGGTCGTAGTTATTACGTGGCGGTCGAGGTCGACCGTATGGGGCGCGCCTTGTTTGGCTAAAGTACAATTATCTGTGTTTAACTCGCCCGCAGCTGCACGGCGTGGGCGATGGCCAAAAAGGAAAACCACATGGGATTCATGTCAAAGCTGCTGTCCTTTGGATCCGATAAGGACCTTAAGCGCTACTACAAGATCGTCGACCAGATCAACGGTCTTGAGCCCCAGTTTGAGAAGATGACCGAGGAGGAACTCCGCGGCCAGACCGATAAGTTCCGCGAGCGTTACGCCAACGGCGAGTCGCTCGACGACATGCTCCCCGAGGCCTTTGCCACCGTGCGTGAGGCTTCCAAGCGCACCATGGGTATGCGCCACTTTGACGTGCAGCTCATTGGCGCCATGGCGCTGCACGAGGGCCACATCGCCGAGATGAAGACCGGCGAAGGTAAGACCCTCGTCTCCACGTTGGCCGGCTATCTCAACGCTATTGCCGGCAAGGGCGTGCACGTCGTTACTGTCAACGATTACCTTGCCAAGCGCGACTCCGAGTGGATGGGCCGCATCTATAAGTACCTGGGCATGACCGTCGGTCTGCTCCAGAACAACATGCCGCTCGAGCTCAAGCGCCCGGCCTACCAGGCCGACGTCACCTACGGCACCAACTCCGAGTTCGGCTTTGATTACCTGCGCGACAACATGGTTACCCGTCCCGAGCAGCGCGTGCAGCGCGGTCACAACTACGCCATCGTCGACGAGGTTGACTCCATCCTGATCGATGAGGCCCGCACCCCGCTGATCATCTCGGGCGCTGGCACCAAGTCCGCCAGTACCTACAAGGACTTCGCGCGTGCCGTGCGTGGCCTTGAGCGCGGCGAGGACGTGTCGCACGACATGCTCACCGCCACCGAGGACGTCGAGCCCACGGGCGACTATGTCATGGACGAGGCCAAGCACACCATTGCCGCTACCGAGCGCGGCCTTAAGAAGATCGAGCGCCGCCTGGGTATCGATGACATCTATGCCGATCTCTCCGGCCAGCTTGTCAACCACCTGCAGCAGGCGCTGAAGGCCCAGTACATGTTCCACCGCGACAAGCAGTACGTGGTCACCAACGGCGAGGTCAAGATCGTCGACGAGTTCACCGGCCGCATTATGGAAGGCCGCCGTTACTCCGAGGGCCTGCACCAGGCCATCGAGGCCAAAGAGGGCGTGCTCGTGCGCGAGGAGAATCAGACGCTGGCCACCATCACCCTGCAGAACTACTTCCGTCTGTATGACAAGCTCTCCGGCATGACCGGCACGGCACTTACCGAGGATGCCGAGTTCCGCGAGATCTACAAGCTGCCCGTCGAGGTCATCCCCTCCAACAAGCCCGTGCAGCGCGTGGACCACGAGGACCTGGTGTACCGCACCATTCAGGCCAAGTACAACGCCGTTGCCGACGACGTCGAGCGTCGTCACGCCAAGGGACAGCCGGTCCTGGTGGGCACCGTCTCCATCGAAAGCTCCGAGAAGCTGTCCGCCGCCCTTACCAAGCGCGGCATCGCGCACGAGGTCCTCAACGCCAAGCATCACGAGCGCGAGGCTCATATCGTTGCCCAGGCCGGACGCTACGGCGCCGTGACCATCGCTACTAACATGGCCGGTCGTGGTACCGACATCCTGCTGGGCGGCAACCCCGACGAGCTGGTGCGCGAGCGCCTTGAGTACGAGGGCCTGACCATGGAGGACGTGACGCCCGAGCAGCTCGAGCAGTTTAACGCCGAAGCCAAGGAGACCTGCAAGGCCGAGCGCGAGCGCGTGCTTGCCGCCGGCGGCCTGACCGTTATCGGCACCGAGCGCCACGAGTCCCGCCGTATCGACAACCAGCTGCGCGGCCGCTCCGGCCGTCAGGGCGATCCGGGCGAGACCCAGTTCTACCTGTCGCTCGAGGACGACCTCATGCGCCTGTTCGGCGGCGACAAGATGGACCGCGTCTCCAAGATGATGGTCACGGCCGACATGGGCGACGACATGCCCATCCAGCACAAGATCATCTCCAAGGCCGTCGAGAGCGCCCAGCACAAGGTCGAGAGCATCAACTTCTCCATGCGTAAGAGCGTCCTTGAGTACGACGACGTCATGAACAAGCAGCGCCAGGTCATCTACGCCGAGCGCAATAAGATTCTGGACGGCAAGGACCTGACCGACCACATCACCGAGGTCATGCACGATACCGTGTACCGCTGCGTGCAGGAGTTCTGCACCAAGGACAGTCACGATGGCGAGCGCGACCTGGAGGGCCTGCGCAAGTGGGTTGTGGAGCTCACCGGCCACATCGATACGCCGAAGTTCCCCGACGAGGATTATGAGGCCCTGGCTGCCGATGTCCTGGCTTACGTAGAGAAGTGCTACAACATGAAGGCCGAGCGCTTGGGCGAGGACCTGATGCGCGAGCTCAACACCCAGGTTATGCTGCGCGTCATCGATACCCGCTGGATGAACTACCTGCAGGAGATGGACTACCTCAAGACCGGCATCGGCCTGCGCGGCTTTGGCCAGCGCGACCCGCTGGTCGAGTACAAGACCGAGGCCTACGGCGCGTTCCAGATGCTCGTCGACACCATGTACGAGGATTACCTGCGCACGGTTCTGCGCATCGAGATCAAGGCTGCCCCGCGTGCCGTGGAGCACAAGGAGGAGCCCGCGCTCGAGGGTGCGCGCTTCTCCGGTCCCGCCGAGGTCGATGGCGACAACGGCGACTCGGTGCTGCGCAAGCAGGCGCAGGTGCAGGCCCGCACGGCTGTCCAAGGCGGACCGGCTGCCGTCAACAACGGTGGCAAGGTGACCACTTATCGCAAGTCCGAGAGCGACGATCCGTACGTCAACGTGGGCCGCAACGACCCGTGCCCCTGCGGTAGCGGCAAGAAGTTTAAGTACTGCCACGGCAGGAATCGTTAATGGCTGAGGCTTTAGAGATAACGCCCGCCGAGCTGGACGCGTTCGCGGACCGGCTCGGCGAGGTCGAGTCGTATCTCCACCTGGACGAGAAGCGTACCCGTGTGACCGAGCTCGAGGCCAAAAGCGTTGCCCCTGGCTTTTGGGATGACGCCGACGCCGCCCGTGCCACCATGGAGGAGATCGCGCGTACCAAGGAAGATATCGCTGCCGTGGACACCGCGCGCGGCGAGCTTTCCGATGCCCGCGCCGCGCTGGAGCTTGTCGAGGAGATGGGGGATGACCCCGACGCCGTCGCCCTTCGCGAGGAGGCTACAGCCACGGCTGAGCGCCTGGCCCGTGCCATCGATGAGCTTGAGCTTTCGAGCTGGTTTACCGGTGAGTTCGATCACGGCGATGCCATTGTGACTATCAAGCCCGGACAGGGTGGTCTGGAGGCCCAGGACTGGACCTTCATGCTCTTTAAGATGTACATGAAGTACTGCCAGCGTCGCGGCTGGAAGGTCACCATCAACGACTGTCCCGCGGCCGAGGTCATCGGCATCGACCGCGCGACCTTTACCGTCGAGGGCAAGGACGCATTTGGCATGCTGCGCGCCGAGGCCGGCGTCCACCGCTTGGTTCGCATTAGCCCCACCGACGACAAGAAGCGCCGCCAGACCACGTTTGCCGGCGTCGAGGTCATCCCCGTGCTACCCGATGATATCGACATCGAGATCAGTCCCGACGACATCCGCGTGGACGTGTACCACGCGAGCGGCCCGGGCGGTCAGGGCGTCAACACCACTGACTCCGCCGTGCGCGTGACGCATTTTCCCAGCGGCATTGTGGTCACCTGCCAAAACGAGCGCAGCCAGATCCATAACAAGGCCGCGTGCATGCAGATCCTCAAGGCTCGCCTGTACGAGATTGAGCTCGAGAAGCGCGCCGAGGCCCTGGATGAGATCCGCGGACCCAAGACCACGATTGGTTTTGGCAACCAGATTCGCAGCTACGTGCTCTACCCGTACCAGATGGTCAAGGACCTACGCACGGGCGTGGAGACCAGCAATGTCGAGGCCGTTCTTGACGATGGCGACCTGGACCCGTTTGTTATTGGCTACCATCGTTGGGCCACCGGCAACGCCGATGCAGAAGGCTCGGAGGTCTAAAACATCGGGCAGCTTCAAGCCGATGCTAAGCCCAACGGTTGGACGGGTTTGTATCCAGAATAAACCCTGCGCAGGGGTGGTTTTTGTCCGGCGAATCGGTAGAATCGAATACAGCAAGAAGTTCGAAGCGCATCCGTTTGGGTGCGCTTTTTTGAGGGAGGCAGCATGGCATATCGTCTGGACATCAAGCGCATTCTTTCGATGAACTTCTTTCACGACCTGCCCCAGATTATGTTGGGGTGCGCTCTGGCCGCTATTGCGACCGACCTGTTTTTGATTCCCAACGGCCTTGCTGCCGGTGGCGTTACGGGCCTTGCCACCATTATCCAGGCGGTCGGTGCATCGCGCGGCCTATCGCTTCCCGTTGGTATTCAGACGATCGTGATGAACGCCTTGCTGTTGTTGGTCGTTATGCGCGAGGGCGGCATGTTCTACGTGGTGCAGACCGCGACGGGCTTTGTGCTGCTGGGCTTCTTTACCGATCTGTTCGCCCCGTTTGTAGCACCTCTGGCGGATGCGGACCTGATGCTCCCTGCCATGTGGGGCGGCATTATTACGGGCATCGGTTACGGCATGGTGTTGCGCGCCGGCGCCAACACCGGCGGCTCGGACACGATTGGCCAGATCATCTCGCGTAACACCTCACTGCCGGTGGGCTCGACCGTCATGGCGATCGATGTTGCCGTATGCGCGCTATCGGCTCCGGTCTTTTCAATCGAAAACGCACTGTATGCAGGCCTTTCGATGGTCATTAGCGGCTACGTGATCGATGCCGTGGTCGATGGTGGCAACAAACGCCGTATGGTACTCATCATCTCGGACAAGTTCCCTGATATCGCTGCCGATATCATGTATGGCCTGGGTCGTGGTTGTACCAAGTTTAAGGCGACTGGCATGTATTCGGGTGCCGAGAAGCCAGTGGTTATGGTCATCGTGAGCCGTCGAGAACTCAATACCCTCAAGACGATCGTGCGCGAGCGCGATCCTCATGCCATCGTGACGGTTGCCGACGTTACGGAAGCCTTCGGCGAGGGATTCAAGGACATTAGCGCGTAGGGTCGACCGCGTTCCATCCAAAAGACGTTCACATTGATAAACCGTTTCATCAGCGGTTCTGCCTGCTAAATTGTTCAAATAATGATAAAAACTCTGGTAAAGCCATCAGTTTCCAGCATAATGAATGACGTACGTGCATTGCGGCTGTGTTGGGATTACCTTCGGTGCCGTGCGCATTTTGTCTAATGAGGATGAAAGGAAGGCACAATGAGCGACGAAGAGCTCAAAAAGGTTGCCAACGAGGTAAGGAAGGGCATCGTCACCGGAGTGCACGCTGCCAAGTCCGGCCATCCGGGCGGTTCGCTCGGCGCTGCCGACATCATGACCTATCTGTACTTTGAGGAAATGAACGTCGACCCGGCCGATTCCCGCAAGGCCGACCGCGATCGCTTTGTGCTCTCCAAGGGCCACTGTGCTCCGGGTCTGTACGCCGTGCTCGCCGAGCGCGGGTTCTTCCCCAAGGAGGACCTCGAGACGCTGCGTCATATCGGCAGCCACCTGCAGGGCCATCCCAACATGAACGACACCCCGGGCGTCGATATGTCCACCGGCTCGCTGGGCCAGGGCATCTCCGCTGCCGTGGGCATGGCGGTTGCCGCCAAGCACTGGGGTGATACTTACCGCACGTACGCCCTGCTGGGCGATGGCGAGAGCGAGGAGGGCCAGGTCTGGGAGGCCGCCATGTTTGCCGGCAACCAGCAGCTCGATAACCTCTGCGTGATCGTCGACCACAACGGCCTGCAGATCGACGGCCCCGTCGAGGAGGTCAACGACCCCATGCCGCTCGCCGACAAGTTCCGCGCCTTTAAGTTCCACGTGGTGGAGCTTGCCGACGGCAACGATTTCGACCAGATCCGCGCCGCCTTTGCCGAGGCCCGCGCCACCAAGGGTCAGCCGACCGCCATCATCGCCGAGACCATGAAGGGCAAGGGCGTTTCCTTTATGGAGAACCAGGTTGGTTGGCACGGCAAGGCCCCCAACGATGAACAGTTTGAGCAGGCCATGGCAGAGCTCACGGCCGCCGGAGAGGAGCTCTAGGATGGCAGACGTCAAGAAAATCGCCACGCGTGTAAGCTACGGCGAGGCCCTCGTCGAGCTCGCCAACGAGCACGATGACTTTGTGGTCCTCGACGCCGACCTGGCCGCCGCCACGCAGACCGGCAAATTTAAGGCCGCATGCCCCGACCGCTTCTTCGACGTGGGTATCGCCGAGAGCAACCTGATGGGTGTTGCCGCCGGTATCGCGACCACCGGTCGTGTTGCCTTCGCGAGCACCTTTGCCATGTTCGCTGCCGGTCGCGCCTTTGAGCAGGTCCGTAACTCCATCGGCTACCCGCACCTTAACGTTAAGATCGGTGCCACGCACGCCGGTATCTCGGTGGGCGAGGATGGCGCCACGCACCAGTGCTGCGAGGATATCGCCCTGATGCGCGTCATCCCTGGCATGACCGTGATTGTTCCCGCCGACGACGTGGAGGCCCGCGCCGTGACGCGCGCCGCCTACGAGTGCGACGGTCCGGTGTACATGCGCTTCGCCCGTTTGGCCTCGCCGGTTATCAACGACCCCGAGACCTACAAGTTCGAGTTGGGTAAGGGCATTGTCATGCGCGAGGGCGCCGATGTGACCATCATCGCCTGCGGCCTGATGGTCGGCGAGGCTCTCGAGGCCGCCGAACAGCTCGCTGCCGAGGGCATCGACGCCGAGGTCATCAACATGCACACCATCAAGCCCATCGATGCCGACCTGATCGTCAAGAGCGCCACCAAGACCGGCCACGTCGTGACCGTCGAGGAGCATTCTGTAATCGGTGGCCTGGGCAGCGCCGTTGCCGACGTCCTGTGCGAGCAGTGCCCGACGCCGCTCAAGAAGATCGGCGTCAACGACACCTTCGGTGAGTCCGGCCCGGGCGCCGAGCTCCTGCACAAGTACGGCCTGGACGCCGCCAACATCGTGGCGACCACCAAGGAGTTCTTGGCATAAGGCAAGACGAGGCAAAGTATCGCTTCAGCAACCGTATGCAATCCATAACAGGGGCGTCCTCTTTGAGGACGCCCCTGTTTTTTGTCGGCAACAAACAAATTAGGCCAGCACCAAGTAAGGGCTTTTTCCGGGAAACGGGCCCAGACCAGCAAAGTGCAATTCAGCCCCCAAGCACGGCGCTGCTGCACCCAAGTAAAACGCAGCGACCCCTTAGTTATCGCAGGCCGGACACAGGGTTACTTTCCAAATCTTTCCGCAGGACGGAGGAGCCCCCGCCGCACGTAGTGCGCAGCGGGGGCTCCGACATGTCCGAGGACGATTTGGAAAGTAACCCTGTGTCCGGCCGGAGGGACCCAAACACGGCCATGCTTCTTATGTGCAGCAAAGCTAATGCTGCTAAAATACAAAGCGCTCATGTAGTTTAAACGCACGACGATAAGGAGCACCAGTGGGTAACCACTTCCGTACCTCCGGTGCGGGCGATGATGCCCCCAAGACGCAGGCAGGCGTCCAGGGCAGTCGTTTCGCCACTCCGGATTCAGAGGGCCAGCCTGTTGCTCAGGCCCCCGCTCAGCCGGCAGATCAGGCACAGCCGGCATCCGATCCCTTTGCCTACAATCCAACCAGCGATGTCGCGCTTTCCGGCACGGCGGGTTTTGAGCCCGTTCAGGCCGTGACCGCTCGCGTGGAGCAGCCTCAGGCTGGTGCCGCCACGCCGCAGCCTACCATGGCCGGCATTCCCGACCCCTTGGCCCCTGCGACGCCGGCTCCTCAGCCTGCGCAGTCCGGTCTCTTTGCCGCTATTCCCGATCCCACGCAGCCTGCTGCCCCGGTGGTCGAGAGCGATCAGGCCGCCGAGGTCGCAAGCCTCGATAACGCGCTCAACAACCCCGATTTTACGTCGGTGTTTGCGCCCATCGATCCGCAGGCCAGCCGCAAGAAGATGGCCAAGCAGGCCGGTGTCGAGCCCGTTATCCTTATGGAGCATGTCACCAAGATCTATCCGGCACAGCCCAACAAGCCTGCACTCGACGACATCAACATCGAGATCTATCCGGGCGAGTTCGTCTTCCTGGTCGGTCACTCCGGCTCGGGTAAGACCACGCTGCTGTCGACGCTCAACCGCGACGTCAAGCCGACGAGCGGTCGTATCCTGGTTGCCGGTCAGGACCTCATGAAGATCAAGAACCGCAAGGTTCCGTTCCTGCGCCGCCAGATTGGCGCCGTGTTCCAGGACTTTAAGCTTCTGCCGCAAAAGACCGCCTACGAAAATGTGGCGTTTGCCCTTCAGTGCATCGGCAAGCCCAAGGGCGTCATTCGCAGCCAGGTGCCCGAGGTGCTGCGTCTGGTCGGTCTGGCCGATCAGATGGACTCGCTGCCCGACCAGCTTTCCGGTGGCGAGCAGCAGCGCGTTGCCGTCGCCCGCGCTATGGTCAACCGTCCGCCGCTGCTGATCTGCGACGAGCCGACGGGCAACCTTGACCCGGCGATCTCGCTGGGCATCATGAAGCTGCTCGAGCGTATTAACCGCACCGGCACCACCGTGATCGTCGCCACGCACGACCGCGAGATGGTCGATAGCATGCACCGTCGCGTGATCGCCCTTGAGGGCGGCCACGTTATCCGCGACCAGGAGAGGGGAGGTTACGGCAACTATGGCACCAACTAACGTGGGCTACTCCTTCAAAGAAGCAATCAGCCACTTCTTCCGTAACTGGACTACCTCGCTCGGCGCCGTCATCACGATCTTCCTTTCGCTGTTTATCATCGGTCTGTTCATCATGGGCTCCGCGATGCTGAACTCTGTGATCGGCACCGTCGAGGATCAGGTTGTCATCAACGCGTTCATTAGCGATGACGCCGATCAAGCTGATGTTCAGGCTTTTGAGGCCGAGCTTAAGACGTGGAATAACGTCAAGTCCGTGACCTATAAGGACAAGGACGACGCGCTGGCCGAGTATACGAGCAAGATGTCGGGCAACGCCGACGCCACCATGAGCGCGCTCGATGGCCAGAACCCGCTGCCGGCTTCGTTTGCAATTGAGATGGACGATCCGTCCAAGGTCGAGAGCACGGCAGAGAAGCTCAAGAAGGATGCCGATTTCCAGAAGATCGCGGATGACGGCGACGTCAACGCGAGCGTGCTGTACGGCCAGGAGGAAGTGAGCCGCTTGTTCCAGGTGACCAACTACATCCGCATCGCCGCCGTGGTGCTCGTTGGCCTTCTGACCTTTATCGCATTCATCTTCATCAACAACACGATTCGCCTGTCCATTACGGCGCGTCGTCGTGAGATTGCGATTATGCGTCTGGTCGGCGCCAGCAACGGCTTCATTCGTGGCCCGTTTATCACCGAGGGCGTACTGCAGGCCATTTTGGGCTCGCTGCTTTCCATCGGCGTTCTGGAGCTGCTGCGCAATCTGATGATTCCGCGTCTGCAGGAGAGCATCGGCTGGATGTCGTTTGCCCTGCCGATGCAGTACTACCTGGTGACCTATGCTGCGCTGATTCTGGTCGGCGTGATTATCGGTCTCTTTGGTTCTGCCATCGCCATGCGCCGCTACCTGCGCGTGTAGGCATGCCTGGAATTCATCCCTTCCAACGGGTCGTCTCTTATGGGGCGGCCCGTTTTTTGTCCCCTAGGGATCATTTGGGTAGACTCTTGGGATGTGAACGGCAATCGATAGCAAGGAGGCGCCATGGGGCGCAATAACAAGCATAAGCGTGGGGCTCGCAATAAGCGCGGGCCGGTGCGCAGCGAACGCCGTCCGAGCCTGACCGGGCGCGTGCAGCTCCATGAGCACAGTGCCTATGTCATAACCGAGAATGGCGACTACAAGGTTATGGGTCGCGGCAAGCGTGAGATCATGGACGGCGATACCGTTGCCGTGAGCATTAAGAACAGCCCGCATGGCGAGCGTCGCGCCGTGATCGAGGGCGTGGTTGAGCGCGCAGCCATAAGCGTGGTGGGTACGTACCAGACCGCCGGTCCGCTCGGTGTGATCGAGCCGCTCGATTCGCGCCTGAAGGCCGACTTCTTCATTCTGCCCGAGGATACCTCGGCGGATCGCCTGGGCGTCCACCCGGGTGATGCTGTTGTCGCGCGCATTTTGACCTACCCGACGCGCCTGGAATCGGGCACCGTGACGATCGAGCGCCGCATTGGCGGAGATGACGCGCCCGATTTGGGCGTTCAATATGTGATGGCGCGTTACGGCTATACCGATAGCTATCCCGAGGCCGCGTTAGACGAGGCCGAGGGGCTTTCGCTCGATGTGTCCGCGGCGCTTAAGGACCCGCTCCGCCGCGATCTGCGCGACCGCTTTGTCATCACGATCGACCCGGTCGACGCGCGCGACTTTGACGATGCCATTTCGCTGGAGCGTACGCCCGAGGGTGGCTACAAGCTGGGTGTGCATATCGCCGACGTTTCACACTATGTGGCTTGGGACGGGCATATCGATCTTGAGGCTCGCCATCGCACGACATCGGTGTATCTGGCCGATCGCGTGCTTCCTATGCTGCCCGAACGCCTGTCCTGTGACCTGTGCTCGCTTCGCCCTGACGAGGACCGTCTTGCGTTTACCGTCGATATCGAGCTCGATGCGCAGGGTCGCGTGCGGCATTACGATCCGTACCCCAGCGTGATTCGCTCGCGTGTGCGTATGGACTATGACGGCGCCGAGGCGCTGCTGGTGCGTGCCGGCGCGGTTGAGTATTCGGTGCTGGAAGGCGCCGCCGAGGATGTTGCGGCTGCCGAGACCTCGCGCGAGGAAGCGCTTGAGCGCGGTCTTGCGTGTGAGGAGGCCGCCTGCGGCTACAACGTCGACCTCGGCGATTTCCTTGTCGCCGCCAACGAACTCGCCGAACTTCGCCGTCGTATTCGTCGCGCCCGCGGCTCAGTCGATTTTGACACGGCCGAGATTCGCGCTCTATTGGATGAGGACGGAGTGCCCGTGCAGATTGTGGCGCGTGAGCGTTCGTGTGCCACGTCGCTTATCGAGGAAGCCATGCTGCTCGCCAACGAGTGCGTTGCAGAGTGGCTGGCAGACCGTGATATCGAGGCCTGCTATCGCGTGCATGAGGATCCGAGCCCCGATAGCCTGCACGGTGCTGCCGTTGCGCTGGCGCAGCTAGGCATCATCGACGATCGCCGTGCTGCCGGTATTGCCCTGGGGAGCCCCGATGAGCTGCAGGCTGCAGTCGATGCTGCCGCCGGTACGGTAAACGCACCGCTCGTTAATACGCTGCTTCTGCGCAGCATGCAGCGCGCGCTGTACAAGCCGCGCAACGAGGGCCACTTTGCGCTCGCCGCGCCGTGCTACTGTCACTTTACGAGTCCCATCCGTCGCTACCCCGATCTGGTGGTGCACCGCGTGCTCAAGCTGCAGTTGGCCTATGAGCAGCTCGGCGGCAAGGACGCCTTGGTCCGTACGCCGCGGCTGATCGGCAAGGGGTGCGAGTCGCTGCCGCGCATTTTGCCGCAGATCTGCCGCGCATGCAGCGATGCCGAGCGCGCGGCAGATGCCGCCAGCCATGCGACGCAAAAAATCAAGATTGCCCAGTACTATGAGGACCGTCTGGGCGAGCGCTATGCCGGAACCGTCTCGTGGATTAGCAGCATGGGCCTCTTTGTGCGCTTGGACCTGACGCAGGTCGAAGGCTTGGTTTCGATCAAGAGCCTGGGCAACGAGTGGTTCGAGTTCGACGAGGACGCGCTAACGCTCACAGGTGCCGACACGGGCACCCGTTACGAGCTGGGGCAGCGCGTAATTATCGAGGTTTCGCGCGTCAATACCACGCGTGGGCACTTGGACTTTAAGCTTATCCATTAGCCAAATCCCGACTCATGGTGGGGGAGCGAAGGGCGGCCTTTCGGGACCGCCCTCCGCATTTGAATCGTGGTTACCTTGCCGTCTGCTCGGCCGCCCGCTTACCTGCTATTTGAGAGGTAGAACCTACCAAAATAAACCTGTCCCTTTTTGGCAGGTTTACAAGAAAGCGGGGATGAGATGGCGACGGTGTACGGTTATGCGCGGGTGAGTTCGCGCGATCAGAATCTTAATCGGCAGCTGGATGCGCTGGGCGCCTATGGCGTGGGCTCGGCGAATATTTATGCCGACCATGCGAGCGGCAAGAACTTCGATCGACCGCGTTATCGCGAGCTGCTGCACGTCCTGGGAGACGGGGACGTGCTGGTGGTGCTTTCTATCGACCGACTTGGTCGTAATTACTCCGAGATTCTTGAGGAATGGCGGCGCATTACCAAGGAGCTCGGGGTTGCCATTGTGGTGTTGGACATGCCATTGCTTGACACGCGTGTCAGGGCCAGCGGCGCGCCGGATGTGACCAACACCCTGATTGTCGATATTGTGCTGCAACTGCTGAGCTACGTGGCGCAGGTGGAGCGCGAGAATATCCATCGGCGCCAGGCGGAGGGAATTGCAGCGGCGCGGGCGCGAGGGGTCCGTTTCGGTCGACCTCGCAAGCCGTGTCCTCCTCAGTTTGAGCTAGTGCGCGATAGCTATGAGGCAGGCGATATTACCCGCAGCCAGGCAGCAAAGTGCCTGGGCGTGTGCGTGGGGACGTTCGATCGCTGGATGCGCGAGGCGGGGTAGGGGTTTGCGTCGCTTTGTCGCTTCCTGTTGCGATTCAAATTTTGATACGGTGACGATGTCATTTGGGGCTACACTCGCTCATATTTAAAAAGACGGAGGTTGGCCTTTGGCGCACATGAAGAAAATAATCGGGTGGACCGCGATCGCTCTGTTCGCCGCAACGCTGGCGGGCATCTGGGTGCTGACGGAGCAAAATGCGGTGGAGACGTCGTTGCTGAGCGAGTCCACCGCGCGTGTGGTGGAGGGTCAGGCTACGGGCGTTCAGGCCGCCGATGCCACGGGTGAAGCCCAGACGGAGAACGGAATGACCGGGGGCACCGATTCGGCTGCCTCGAATGTCCGGTCTGGCCGACTTGCTTCCATTCGCATGTGGGTGGGCACAAACGTCCGTCGCGTTGCCCATACCGTAGAGTTTTTCTTCGTCGGATTGTTCGCCTCGGTGGTCGTGGTCTGCTTTTCCAGGCGTCCGTGGAGCGTATGCTCCCGTTGCGTGCCCGTATTGCTCTTTTGCGCCGCCTGCTCCGTTGGCGATCAGGTACATAAGATCTTTGTTCCCGGCAGGCATTTCGACGTTATCGATTTAGGATTCGATGCTGCGGGCTATGTCACCGCCATGCTGTTGGTATTGCTGGCGGCGGCGTTGGTGCGCCATGCGACTCGGCCGATCGGCGCCCATGCGAGGCGCTAGCCTTAAGACGAGACATCGCGACTGTCTATGCTTCGACATTGACTACAATAACGGCTGCAATCGCGAGTGGTCGTCGATGTGCAGTTTTCCAGACACCTGTTTTCTCTAAGAAAGGAAATCCCATGGCGGTATTGTTTGTTGAATATCCCAAGTGCTCGACCTGTAAGAAGGCCAAGGCATGGCTGGACGAACATGGGGTAGAGTATATCGATCGCGATATCGTTTTGGACAATCCCACGGCTGATGAGCTTGCGACCTGGATTGCTCGTTCGGGGCTGCCGGTGCGGCGCTTCTTTAATTCGTCGGGCATGAAATATCGAGAGCTGGGCCTGAAGGCGCGTCTGGATGCGGGCATGACGGATCAGGAGTGCTACGAGCTGCTGGCGACCGACGGCATGCTGGTCAAGCGTCCGCTGCTGGTGGGCGACGACTTTGCGATTCCCGGCTTTAGGGAAGCGGCTTGGGCCGAGGCGTTGCTGTAGCGGCTGCGGAAAGTGCGACCCGTTTTGAGCTCGGATTCCGGGACGCAGTTTCCGGTTGAAGGGGCTAGCGGAAACCGTATCCCAGTTTGAGCGCGAAATCTGGGATACGGTTTCCGTTTGGGGCCTCTAGGGGAAAGCGCGTCCCGTTCTGGACGTAAATTCCGGGATGAGCTTTCCGGTTGGCGGGCATGCGCACTATCCCGGCTGGCGGGCATATGCGCTAATCCTCAAGCTGTGCCCATTCGTGCGGATCGTAGACCTTTACGTGCTTGTTGGGCTTGCCGCTCCAGTACTCCTCGTCCATAAAGGGCAGATATGCCTGAACGCCGGGGCAGATAAAGGGAATCCGCTGCTGTTGCAGTCGCTCGCGCTGGCGCTGCTCCAGGTGCGCCTCGGATATGACGGTCGGTATACCGGACAGCTCGACGAGGCTTGCCTGGATTCGCTTAAGGTCGGGGAGTCCCGCGTGCCATGACACCCGCATGATCAAAAAGGATGCACGGCGGTATTTTGCCTGCATCACCGTGATGGCGGGGCGCAGTGTGGGATGGATTTTGTCCCGTTCGGGCCAAAGGTCAGCAGTGATCTCGAGGCCCAGGGTCTCCCATAGGTAATCAAGCTCTTCGTCCATGGTGCCTCGATATCCGTGCAATGATGACGGTTCGATTGTGCCATCAGCCGTGAGTGCTGCATTGTTGTAATCTACCAGCGGTAGATGTGGGATGTTTTACGGGCTTTGGCGCCGTACGTGTCGCTGGTGCTTCACAGGTCCTTCACGTGTTGGCCGTATTTGACTGAATTTCAAAAAAGTCAAAATTAGGGCTTGCGTCACGGCGGGACTTCCCGTATATTTCTTTCTTGCGCAAAGGCACAGCCGAGCGCAGCGATGCAGTCATTGGGATGTCGTCTAATGGCAGGACAGCGGATTCTGGTTCCGTCAATGGGGGTTCGACTCCCTCCATCCCAGCCATTGCATTTGCTACATATGGCCCGTTCGTCTAGCGGTTTAGGACGCCGCCCTCTCAAGGCGGAGATCACCAGTTCGAATCTGGTACGGGCTACCAAAATTGAACGCCCGGGCCTCGTAAGAGACCCGGGTTTTGTGTATTGACCGTATATACGGCGCCTGCCGTGTTTCGCTCAGATCGAGGAGTAGCCATGGATCTGCCCATCAGCTTGCAAGATATCACGTATGCCGAGAACTATCTGGCGCAGGGCGACCTGGCTACGGCGACGCCGCTGCTGGAGCGCCTGGTGGAGCTCGCCGAGGAGTATATCGACGCCGAGTGCAAGACGGAGGAGAAGCGCCAATACTTTAGCTTCGATAGCAAGTTTGAGCGCTTGGCCTATCGCCGCGTGGAGAAGGATCCGCGCGAGCTCGTGCAGGTCGAGGTGCCGTTTGACCGCCTGTACTCTGATATGGCGTTTGCCTACATTCGCCAGCAGGATTATGTGAGCGCTCGTAATGCCCTGATGCAGGCTGTGCGTTGGGACCCCATGAACTGCAACTATCGCTTGGATTTGGCCGAGCTGTTCCGCGCTCTCGAGGACAAGCAGGAATGGGCATCGCTCTCGTTCTCGGTGCTGGAGCGTGCAAGCGATGGCAAGTGCGCCGCCCGCGCTTACGCCAATCTAGGTCAGTACTTCTTGGAGCCCGAGACCGAGAACGTTTCGGCTGCCGTGGGCTGCGCGCGTCTGGCACTGCGCCTGGCGCCCAACGATGCGCATACGACGCGCCTGCTCAACAAGATCCATACCACCTATCCGGATGCCGCCGATGAGAGCGACGAGCACGTGATGGGTGAACTGGCCCTGCAAGGCGTTCCGACCTCGCCTTCGGCCGAGATTGCCATCTGCCTGATTATGTGCGCGACCGATGCTGCAAGCGACGGCGACAAGCAGGAGGCGACGCGCCTGACGGTGCGTGCTCGCGACTTGGTGGGCGAGGAGGCCTGCGCGGCGATTATTAAACTGGTGCGCGAGAGCGATGCCGAGCTCAATGCCGAGCGCAAGGCAAAGCGCGAAGCTACGGGCAAGGGTTCCGATGGCGCCAAGGAGGCCGGCGATGCCCAGTAAGCGCGAGCGCAAACTCATTTCCAAGAATCGCTCGGCACATCACGAGTACTTTATCGATGAGACGTTTGAGTGCGGTATTGAGCTGAGCGGCACCGAGGTCAAGTCGATTCGCGAGCGCGCCTGTCAGATCACTGACACTTTTGCGCTGATTCGTGGCGGCGAGTGCTGGCTCGTCGGACTGCATATCCACCCTTATAGCCATGGTGGCGTGTGGAATCGCGATCCCGACCGTCGGCGTCGTCTGCTGCTGCACCGCAAGGAGATCGACTTTCTTGACGGCAAACTTCGCAACCGTGGTTATGCGCTGGTTCCGTTGGAGCTCTACTTTAATACCGACGGCCGCGTAAAGCTGCTGCTGGGTCTGGGTCGCGGCAAGAAGCTCTACGACAAGCGCGAGGACATGGCCAAGCGTGATGTCCAACGCGAGATCGACCGCGCCCTTAAGGAACGCAACCGCTAGGCACTCTGTATAAGTTGCGGTGGAATACGGACTGTTTTGCCTATTTGAGGGGCTATTCAGTCCCTATTTCACCGCAACTGCGGGCGTCTCATCTTTCTTACTGTTCTGACACATATGTCTCAAAGGCGGCGTCCGTTATGGGTGCCGCCTTTTTTGTGGGTACATACATTCATGAGGTTCCAACCCGAGCTAGGGGAGTGATCGTTATGGACAAAACTGCGTTCTTTACCATGCCGAGCGGTCTGTACGTGGTGAGCGCTGCGGCAGACGGGTTGCGCGCCGGCTGCGTCATCAACACTGCGGTGCAGGTGACGTCCATGCCGCCGCGTATTTCGGTTGCCGTGAACAAGGACAATGTCACCTCGGGCGTCATCGCGTCGGCCAAGGCCTTCGCGCTGACCGTGATCGATCAGACGGCCGACATGCTCTATATCGGCAACTTTGGCTTCCGCACCAGCAGCGATTATGACAAGTTTGCCAAATACGAGACCCGCGAGACGGCTCTGGGCATGCCCTATGTGCCCGAGCACGCGGCGGCCCTGTTTAGCTGCCATTTGATCGACACTGTGGATGTTGGCACGCATCTACTGTTTATCGGCGAGGTCGAGGATGCCGAGCGCTTGAGTGACGAGACGCCGCTCACCTACGATTACTACCATAAGGTCCTGAAGGGCAAGACGCCTCCGAAGGCGTCCTCGTATCAAGGCTAGAAATGTTTTAAAAATACTTGCATTATATTATTAAGAATCTATACTGATAAATGAAGTACATCACCAGTCGCGTTTGAGAGGAGAACATCATGGCTGAGGAGAAGAAGACGTATAAGTTCGTGTGTGTCGTTTGCGGTTACGAGGTTGAGGTCGATACGCCCGAGCTGCCCGAGGATTATGTGTGCCCGGTGTGCGGCGTCGGTCCCGATCAGTTTGAGCTCGTCGAGGAGTAGCTCGCAGACACACGGCGAAAGCCGAACATAGCTCTGTCCAAGGGCCTCGGTCGAATTCTCGGCCGGGGCCCTTTTCCTCCGCCCCCAAGGGATCACGGTTGCTGTTGGCCGATCCTGTCTGTTGTGAGTCCGGCCGACCTTTTGTCTTAATCTGTAACGTCTAACGGCTCAAAACGGGTCTTCCTGTTACAGATCGAGACAAACGGAGCTGTCCCTCGGAATGATCTCGATCTGTAACATCTAGACATCAAAAGCGGGTTTAGATGTTACAGATCGAGACGTTTGCCTGGGTAGGTGCCCCGTCCCATTACATCCCTGTCAACAACACGACATCGAGAATCGTCACGATGGCACCGATCCCTACGAGCAACGCGTTGAGCGGGCGCGAGTTGGCGTATTTGCCCATGACGCGGCGTGAGCTGGTGAGCCGTATGAGCACAAAGACCGTAATCGGTAGCTGAAGCGACAGCAGCGCCTGGCTCCAAATGAGACCCTCAAAAGGATTCGGGACGACCAGGCACGCCGCCACTGCGCCGACGAAACAGGTCGTCACTCCAATCGAGGAATGTCGGTCGTGGATGTCGTATTCCTCGTCGAACATGCCCGCGATGATGGTTCCCGCCGCCATGCCCGCCGTCACACTACTCGATAGTCCCGCAAACAGCAGTGCCACCGCAAAGATGGTCGAGCTTGCCGGGCCCAAGATGGGGGAGAGCGTGGCCGCTGCGGCAGTGAGGTCATCTACGACAATGCCGTGCGCAAAGAAGGTCGTTGCGGCCAGGATGACCATGGCCGAGTTGATTGCCCAGCCCACGCCCATCGAAAAGAGCGTGTCGAAGAGCTCGTAGCGAAGGCGTTCTTCGATAACCCGCTCGCCTTGGCCTTCGAAGTGCATGGATTGGATGACCTCGGAGTGCAGAAAAAGGTTGTGTGGCATAACGACCGCACCCAGGACACTCACGATAATCGCGGCAGAGCCAGTGGGCATACGGGGTGTGATCCAGCTTGTGGCGGCTTGCGGCCAGTCGACCTTGACCAGCGCAAGCTCGGCCAAAAACGAGAGTCCTACCACGCCGACGAAGGCGATGATCCAGCGCTCGGCACGCTTGTAGGAGTTCGTCATGAGCATTGCCATCGATGCCGCGGCCACGATGACGCAGCCGGCGCGCACGGGCAGTCCAAAGAGCATCTGGAGCGCGATCGCGCCGCCCAGGACCTCGGCCATAGCGGTGGCGATGGTTGCGAGGTAGGCACTGGCGAGCACCGTGCGTCCAACGAAACGGGGGAGGTAGCGTGTCGTGGCTTCGGCAAGACAGGCGCCCGTTGCGATACCCAGGTGTGCAGCGTTGTGCTGCAACACGATGAGCATAATCGTGGACAGCGTGACCACCCACAGCAGCGCGTAGCCAAATTGCGAGCCCGCGGCCATATTTGAGGCCCAGTTGCCCGGATCGATAAAGCCGACGGTCACGAGCAGCCCGGGGCCGATGTGCCGCGCAATGTCTAGGCCTCCGTGACCACCGGTGCGTCGGGAGCCAAAATGATGTTTGAGATGGTTGAGCATGGTGCGCTCCTGCGTGTCGTTTGTTTGACGCCGCAAAGGATACCTGTTTTAGGCTAAAAAGTTAACCAAGACTAACAAAATTGTTGTATTTGGATAGGCTGGTGAAAGGGGATTGCCGAAATGTCTTGATCTGTAACAACTAGGGATGGAAATTGGGTCTTACTGTTACAGATTGAGATGTTTGAAGAGGTGAGTTTGCAGGCCGAACTTGGGGCCTATGTTGTCGCCCTTGAGGTCGGCGGTGTCCACTCGTAGGGCGTGCGTTACGCGATTGTTTCGAAACGGGCGGGAAACACAACGGACCGGTGATGCTTCTAGTATGCCTAGTCAACTGACTGTCTAACACCTAGGGGAGGATCGCGATGCAGACAGATTCCGCTCAGCAGCAGGGCCTTTATCGCCCCGAATTCGACCACGATGCATGTGGCATCGGCGCGCTTGCCGATATCAACGGTGAGCGCCATCACCAGATTCTGGACGATGCACTGTCCATTCTGGTTAACTTGGAGCACCGCGGTGGTACGGGACTCGAGAAGAACACCGGCGACGGCGCTGGCATCCTGTTCCAGGTTCCGCATCACTTTTTCCGTAAAGAGGCTCAAAAGTGCGGTCAGATTCTGCCGGCAGAGGGCGACTATGGCGTGGCCATGCTGTTCTTCCCGCAGGACGACAAGGGTGTAGAGGATGCCCGCCGCGTGTTTGAGGAGGGCTGCGCCGAAGCCGGCGTGCCGCTGCTCTTCTGGCGCGAGGTGCCGGTCGACCCGCACGACCTGGGCGAGACGGCCCGCGCCTGCATGCCTACTATCCTGCAGGCTTTCCTGGGCCGTCCGGACGACACGCCCGCCGGCGATGCCTTTGAGCGTCGCCTGTACGTGTGCCGCCGCACCATCGAAAAGAAGGCCGACGCTGAGTTCGCCCTGCGCGACAAGATCTTCTATGTGTGCTCCATGAGCTCGCGCACCATCGTGTACAAGGGCATGCTTGTGGCCACGCAGATGCGCCGTTTCTTCATCGACCTCAACGACGCCGCCGTCAAAACGGCCGTGGCGCTCGTCCACTCGCGCTACTCCACCAACACCACGCCCAGCTGGGAGCGCGCACATCCCAACCGCTTTATCATCCACAACGGCGAGATCAACACCCTCAAGGGCAACGTCAACTGGATTCGCGCCCGCGAACCCAACCTGTACAGCCCCGTGCTGCAGCACGATCTTGAGCGCGTGATGCCCATCATCAACCGCGAGGGCTCCGACTCCGCGATTCTGGACAATGTGCTTGAGTTTTTGGTCATGAACGGCCGTCCGCTCACGCGTGCCGCGTCCATGCTGCTGCCCGAGCCGTGGGACCACAACGACAGCCTGAGCGAGGAGCGCCGCGCCTACGACGCCTACCAGTCCATGCTCATGGAGCCCTGGGACGGCCCGGCCGCCATCGCCTTTACCGACGGCCGTACCCTGGGTGCTGCCCTCGACCGCAACGGCCTGCGTCCCGCCCGCTACTATGTGACGCGCGACGGTCGTTTTATGCTGGCAAGCGAGGTGGGCACCATCGAGGTGAGCCCCGAGAACATCCTGACGAGCGGCTGTCTGGGGCCGGGCCAGATGCTCGAGGTCGACTTTGCCCGCGGTCGCGTCATCTACAACGACGAGCTGCGTGCCCGTTACGCCAAGGAAAAGCCCTACCGTGATTGGATTGCCGAGGAGACGCTGACCGTCGACGCGCTCGATGAGCCCGTTGCGGCAACACCCGCCGAGGACGACGAGGTGCCTACCGCCGTGCGTATGGCCAAGCTCGGCTATCACTGGGATGATGTTGACGAGGTCGTGCGCCCCATGGCCCAGCAGGGCAAGGCACCGCTCGCTTCGATGGGTATCGATGCGCCGCTGGCCTGCCTGTCCAAGAAGACGCGTTCGTTCTTCGATTACTTCTATCAGCTGTTCGCCCAGGTCACGAATCCGCCGATCGATGCCCTGCGCGAGCATATGGTAACCTCGACCACGCTCTACCTGGGCAACCACGGTAACCTGCTCGAGGACTCCCGCACGGCCTGCCAGCTGGTGCGCCTGGAGCGCCCGTTGCTCAACGAGGAGGAGTTCGACCGCATCTGCGCCATCGACCGCGTGGGCTTTAAGACCCGTCGCTTCCGTGCCGTCTACCGCCGCGACGCCGGCGAGGGCGCGCTGCAGGCTGCGCTTAAGCAGCTTGCCGAGGACGTTGAGGCTGCGGTCCGCGACGGTGTGAACATCGTGGTGCTGAGCGATCGTGCCGCTGCGGGCGAGGTGCCCGTGCCGTCGCTGCTCGCTGTGGGCTGCGTGCACAACCACCTGATCCGCGCCGGCGTGCGTACCTTTGCCGACATCGTGGTGGAGTGCGGCGATGCCGTGTCTCCGCACGACTTTGCGGCGCTGGTGGGCTACTCCGCGAGCGGCATCTATCCGTACAACGCGCATGCGTGCATTCGCGATCTGGCGGCGCGCGGCGACCTGGACGTGACGGCCGAGCAGGGCATCGACAACTACAATAAGGCCGCGACGGCGGGTATCGTCTCCATCATGTCCAAGATGGGCATCTCCACGGTGCAGAGCTACCATTCGGCGCAGATCTTCGAGGCCGTGGGCTTTACGCCCGAGTTCGTCAACGCGTACTTTGCCGGCACGGTGAGCCGTGTGGGCGGTATGGGTGTCGAGGACGTCGAGCGCGAGCAGAACGAACGCTACGACGCCGCGCTCGCCATCCTTAAGAGCCCGGCTCCCGATCAGCTGCCCACACTGGGTCTGACTAAGTGGCGCCCGCTCGGCGGCGAGGATCACCTCATCGATCCGCAGACTGTCTACTTGCTGCAGACCGCCTGCCGTGAGGACAGCTACGACACCTTTAAGGAGTACAGCGCCCGCCTGCACCGCACCGGCCGTGCCGTGCGCCTGCGCGACCTGCTCGACTTTGATGCCAGCGGCCGCACCCCGGTTTCGCTCGACGAGGTGGAACCTGCGCTCAATATCGTCCGCCGCTTTAACACCGGCGCCATGTCGTATGGCTCCATCAGCAAAGAGGCGCACGAGTGCATGGCCATCGCCATGAACCGTCTGCATGGACGCTCCAACTCGGGCGAGGGCGGCGAGGATCCGCGTCGCGAGACCCCACTGGCTAACGGTGACTCCAAGAACTCCGCGATCAAGCAGGTAGCAAGTGCGCGATTTGGCGTGACGAGCCGCTACCTGTGCAGCGCCTTCGAGATTCAGATCAAGATGGCCCAGGGCGCCAAGCCCGGCGAGGGCGGTCACCTGCCCGGCAAGAAGGTCTACCCCTGGATTGCCGAGGTCCGTCAGTCCACGCCCGGCATCGGCCTGATCTCGCCTCCGCCGCACCACGACATCTACTCCATCGAGGACCTGGCAGAGCTGATCTTTGACCTTAAGAACGCCAACCCCGGCGCGCGCGTGTCGGTCAAGCTGGTCAGCGAGGCCGGCGTCGGCACCATCGCCACTGGTGTTGCCAAGGGCGCTGCCGACAAGATTTTGATCAGCGGCCACAACGGCGGCTCGGGTGCCGCTGCTCGCGATTCGATCTGGCACGCCGGTCTGCCGCTGGAGCTTGGCCTTGCCGAGGCCCAGCAGACGCTGCTGCAAAACGGCCTGCGCTCGCGCGTGGTGCTCGAGGCCGACGGCAAGCTCATGGACGGCACCGATGTTGCCGTCGCCTGCCTGCTGGGTGCCGAGGAGTTTGGCTTTGCGACCATGCCGCTCATCTCCATGGGCTGCCTCATGCAGCGCGACTGCCAGCAGGATACCTGCCCGGCCGGCATCGCCACGCAAAACTGTCGCCTGCGTCGCGGCTTCCGCGGCAAGCCGGAGCACGTCGAGCACTTTATGCTCTTTGTTGCCGAGCAGCTGCGCGAGGTCATGGCGAGCCTGGGCTTCCGCACCGTCGACGAGATGGTCGGCCATCCCGAGTGCCTGCGCCAGATTGAGGTCCCGGGCAACCGCAAGGCTAACCTGCTGGATCTGTCGCCCGTGCTGGCGAGCGCGACCTGTGAGTTTGGTGCCCATATCCCGGGTGCCGACGGCCGTCACTTCCTGCCCCAGATGGCTGCGGACAGCGAGCTCGAAAAGACGCTCGACTCCACGTTGTTTGTGCCCTATACGGCCGATGCCCGTGCGCACCTGCGTCCGATTCGCTTCCGCGCCGATATCGCCAACGTCAACCGCTGCGTGGGCACCATCTTGGGCAACGCGGTGACCAAGGCGCATCCCGAGGGCCTGCCCGCCGGCTCCATCACCATCGATTGCGATGGTTCGGCCGGTCAGAGCTTTGGCGCCTTCCTGCCGCGCGGCATTACGCTCAACGTGTGCGGCGACGCCAACGACTACTTTGGCAAGGGCCTTTCGGGCGGCGAGGTGTCGGTGCGCCCCAACCCGCATGCGACCTACAAGTTCGACGAGAACATCATCGTGGGCAACGTTGCGTTCTTTGGCGCTACGAGTGGCCGCGGCTTCATTAACGGCCTGGCCGGCCAGCGCTTTGGCGTACGCAACTCCGGTGCCACGGTGGTGGTCGAGGGCTGCGGCAACCATGGCTGCGAGTACATGACGGGAGGTCTGGCGCTCATCCTGGGCGAGGTCGGGCAGAACTTCGCCGCCGGCATGACGGGCGGCGTGGCTTACGTCTTTGACCAGTACGGCACGCTCGATGCCCGTGTGAACCACGAGAGCGTTGAGCTTAAAGCCCCGACGGCCGGTGAGCTGGCGCAGATTCGTGCGCTCGTCCAGGAGCACGTGGACGCGACGCAGAGCCCGCGCGGCATTAAGCTGCTCTACAGCTTTGAGACGATGAGCAAGCACTTTGTGAAGGTCATTCCGACCGAGTACGAGCGCGTGCTGGCGATTGTCGCCGCCGCCGAGGCCGTCGGCAAGACGCATGAGCAGGCCGAGGAGCTGGCGTTTGACATTGTGACCGGTCGCGCCGACGCCGCCGATGTCGCTCGCTTTGATGTGGCGGGTGGTGTCGCTGGCGCTGTGCCCGCCGCCGCCAGCTCTGTTGCTTCGACCAAGAAGGAGGCGTAAGTGCCATGGGTAAGCCCGGTGCTTTTCTTGATATCGATCGCGTGACCCACGAGCTGCGCCCCGTGGAGGAGCGCAGCCGCGATTTCGATCCGCTGTACGTGGAGCTCGACGACGATGCGCGCCGTGCCCAGGCGAGCCGCTGCATGATGTGCGGTGTGGCGTTTTGTCAGATGGGCGCGAGCTTTGGCAAGGCACGTCCGAGCGGCTGTCCGCTGCACAACCTGATTCCCGAGTGGAACGAGCTGGTGTACCGCGGCCGTTGGGACGAGGCTGCCGAGCGCCTGTCACTCACCTCGCCCATGCCCGAGTTCACGAGTCGCGTGTGCCCGGCGCTGTGCGAGGCCGCATGCAACCTGGGCTCGGTCGATGGCCAGCCCACGACGATTCATGACAACGAGCGCGCGATTAGCGACCATGAGTGGGCCAACGGCGGTCCGCACCGCTTTGAGCCGGCAGGGGAGGGTGCACCCACGGTTGCCGTGGTGGGTTCCGGTCCCGCTGGTCTGGTGGCAGCATGGGAGCTTGCGCGTCGTGGCGCCCGCGTGACGGTGTTTGAGCGCGACGACCGCCCGGGCGGTCTGCTCATGTACGGCATTCCCAACATGAAGCTCGAGAAGTCCGTGGTCGAGCGTCGCGTGGCGCTCATGCGCGAGCTGGGCATTGTGTTCGAGCTGAGTGCCGACGTGAGCGATTCCAAGGTTACCGCCAAGCTCGACGACTTTGACGCCGTCGTGGTGGCTGCCGGCGCCCGTGCTCCGCGTGGGCTTTCGGCTGCGAACATTGATGCCCCGGGCGTGGTGTATGCCGTGGACTACCTGGCGGCTTCGATCGTCTCGGTGCTCGATGGCGGCGAGCCCGCGGTGAACGCGCGCGGCCTGGACGTTGTGGTCATTGGCGGCGGCGATACCGGTAACGACTGCGTGGGCACCGCGGTACGTCAGGGTGCGCGCAGCGTGCGCCAGTTTGAGTTCTTGCCGGCGGCGCCTGATGCGCGCGCGGCGAGCAGCCCCTGGCCGCAGTGGCCCAACGTGAAGAAGACCGATTATGGCCAGCAGGAGGCCATCGCTGCCATGGGCGGCGAGATGCGCGCTTGGGGTGTGGATACGCTCGAGGTACTGTTGGACAAGAAGGGCGCGGCCGCGGGCCTGCGCGTGGTCGATCTGGATTGGTCGGCTGGCAAGCCCGAGCGCATCGCGGGCTCCGAGCACGAGGTGCCGGCCCAGCTGGTGCTCATCGCCTGCGGCTTTACGGGTCCCGAGCATGGCGTGTTCGACGCCGTTGGCGTGCCTGTTGCCACCGCTGGTCGTCCGCTGCCGGTGATGGCTGCCGAGGGCTCGCACCTTGCGGCCCGTGTCGACGGCGTCGCCGCGGGCGCCACACCGGTATACGTGGCCGGCGATGCTCGCAATGGCAGTTCGCTCGTGGTAAGCGCCATGGCCGACGCCCTGGCCTGCGCTGCCGAAGTCGCCGAGGCGCTGGAGCTGTAAGGCGGCTGTCCACAGCTGAATCGTCAAGGGCTGTCCCCAACGGCCGGCCCAAAAGGAACGTCCCCAAGTGCCGGCAGCTGGGGGCGTTCCTTATGTGCCGGCATTCGGGGACACTCCTTGCGGGTTTGCGGGCGACTTTGTCATTTGTCGACGTACAAGTATTCATTCGTCGACGTTTGCGACTGTGGTGCTCTGCTGTTTCTGTGGTGGCAGCGGGCATCTGGCTCAAAATGGCGGGTCAGCTGTCTATATCTACCTGCCGTTTCTTTGCGGTGCGCATTTTCGGTCAAGCATCCCGTCAAGTGTTTGGTCGGCAGTTGGTTTGCAGCCGGAGGCCTATTTTGTCCGTGCTGACAGTGGCTGCCCACCCTCCTCGTAAGCTCAAATTGAGGTTCATCAGTTTGAGGAGGATGCCGTGACTGACCACGTTTTAGACCGAGCGCAGCTAGCCGAAGCCGTCGGCAACGATATTGCCGACATGGCCCATTTTTGGATGCTGCGGAAGTTCCAGTTTTTGGAGCCGGCGCGCGAACAGTTCGAGATCATTGTCGACCCGTGGCTCAGCTATTGCACCGAGCCTTCGCAAAACGAAATCATGGCCTACAACATGGCATTTACCGATTGGCTGCTCTTCGAGCGCCCCTATCGCCATGGCAAGACGCTGCTCGAGCTGTATGTTGAAGAGCCGCCGACATCGCTTTCGCCTGCCGCGCTCAAGCGGCTCGAGCAGGTACGCGACACGCAGTATTTCTCGCGCTTTGGCATTTTGGACAAGGATCCTGCGACTGGTATGGTCGCGCTGAAGGACACGCGCGCCGACCGTCGCTTTGATGTCTACGACCCGCATATCGTGCAAAAGGAGCATTGGAGCGACGGAGCGATTGCGGTGCGCCTCGCCTGCGTCGACGATGTCTGGCTGACGGCGGGACAGCTCTATCTGTACGACATCGCGCGCCTGAGTGACACGGCGGTCGATGGACCGGGTGCGGTGCATCCCGAGGATCTGCAGGACGGCTTTGACACCTCGTGCGTCAGCTTCTTTTTGCGCCTGGTCCGCGACATCATGGGCGCCCAGGGGCGCTACGTAAAGTCGCTCAACATCTACGAGCAGGAGTGGGAGTAGGGGATGTGGCTGGTGTCGCCCTGCTGCCCTGACTTTGTCTCAATCTGTAACGTTTGGCGGCTGTTTGGGCCCGTAACTGTTACAGATTGAGACGGAAGGTTGGCGGCTGCCGAAAGATCTTGTTCTGTAACAACTAGAGGCTCAAAGACTGTCTTCCTGTTACAGATCAAGACATTTGTCAGCGGAGGCAACGGTGACGATGGTCCATTTGTCTGACGTGGTGGTGATGAAAGTGTCTAATACCGTTCTCAAACACAAACATGCGACTCGCAACACGTTGGCGCGGAATAGGATGCTCGCGCGGCTCACGGAGACGGCCAAGCAAGGTGCGCTGCTCGCAACGCATGACAATACCGAGCTCATGTGGCTGCGGCGCCATGTTGGAACCGACGATATCGCGGAGCCCGAGCCGTACCTGTTCTGTTTTCAGCATGATTGGGATGCATTGACGCCAGCGGAGCGAGCACTGAGGACTATCAGAGGGCTTGCGGAATTTCATCCCGATTGGGCGTTTTGGGGCTATGACGCGGCGCTTTTGTGGGGTCTGGAGGTGCCGAATGATCTGCTCGGGCCGCGTTTCCTTGTTAAGACTTGCTGTTCGGTGACGTTGAGCAGCGGGTGCAGGTTGTTGCGTCCACAGATGGCGGGTGCGCTTGAGCGCGTCGACGGCGTGCGAGTGACGCCGTTTTGGCGCACGGTGGAGGATTGTCTGCTGCGTGCGCCGTTTTCCTACGGGTTGGCGATTGCCGATTCTGCACTGCGGGCGAAAGGCGTATCACGTGGGGATTTGTGCGAGCGCCTCCGCGCCGATTGCGAGGGCAGGCGAGGGTATCGCAGGGCACAGGTGATTGCGTCGTATGCGGACGGGCTGTCCGAAAACGGCGGCGAGTCTCGGTTCCGAGCGTTCTTTATTGCGTACGGTTTTCCGGTTCCGGAGCTGCAGGTGGAGTTTCGCGACCCGCTCGATCCGAGCCAGGTGTTTCGCGTCGACTATTTTTGGCGGCTCGAGAACGGGACGTGTGTCATCGGCGAGCTCGACGGAAAGGGGAAGTACACCTTGCAGAACGGCGAGGGCCGGGAGTCGGTCGACCCATTCGTGGCAGAACGTCAACGGGAGTCCCATCTGACAATGCTCGGGCATAAGGTGCTTCGGTTTACGTTTAACGAACTCAAAGACCCGGGGAAGCTGGTCGAGAAAATGAGGCTGGCGGGTATTCCTCGGCAGGCTGAATTGGCTGAGGAGTGGAGACGTCAGTGGTATGGGCGCTGAGAGGTTTGTCTCAATCTGTAACGTTTAGAGGTTATTTGAGTTCGTAACTGTTACAGATCGAGACAAACCGGTGAAACGTCGACCGAATGTCTCGATCTGTAACATCAAGGGGCCCAATAACCCTGTACCTGTTACAGTTCGAGACATTTCCCTGGTGTCGCTGGGGTGGGACTGCAGCGCATTCCGTTCCCCGCATCTCCTCCTTTCTCCGTTAACCGATATGTCCGCAGCAACCCTGTTGCGCTGGGTGATAATGGACAAATGTTCAAGTTAATCGTGAGGGAGGAGCTCGATATGGCGACTGCCGATCATCCCACGTTGTTTATCAATGCGACCGTCTTGGATGGCTCGGAGCATATGGAGCCGCAGCCCGATATGGCCGTGACCGTTGAGCGCGGTGTCATCACATGGATGGGGCCGAGTGCTGTGGCGCAGGCGCCTGCAGGTGCCGAGGTCATCGACCTGGCGGGGGCGTATCTCATGCCGGGTCTCATCAATATGCACGTGCATCTGTGCGGCTCGGGCAAGCCGGTTTCGGCGGGCGATGCGGGTGCGCTGATGAAGAAGCTCGATAATCCGGTGGGCCGCGCCATCGTGCGCCATATCCTCAAGGGCAGCGCTCAGCAGCAGCTGGCAAGCGGCGTGACCACGGTGCGCGGCGCGGGCGACCCGCTGTTCGCCGATATCGCCGTGCGCAACGCTATCGACGCCGGCAAGTATCAGGGTCCGCGCCTGGTAGCGCCGGGAACGGGTGTCACGGTGCCGGGTGGTCACGGCGCGGGGCTGTTCGCGCAGGTCGCCAATACCCCCGGCGAGGCGGCCGAACAGGTGCGCGATCTGTATGCGCGCGGTGCCGACGTCATCAAGCTGTTCGTGACGGGTGGCGTGTTCGATGCGACCGAAGTAGGCGAGCCGGGCGTGCTGCGCATGCCGGTCGAGGTTGCCGCCGCGGCGTGCAAGGCGGCGCACGAGGTTGGCCTTCCGGTCATGGCCCATGTCGAGAGCACCGAAGGTGTGAAGGCTGCGCTTCAGGCCGGCGTCGACACAATCGAGCACGGCGCTCCGATGACGCCTGAGATTCTGGAGCTGTACCGCGACGCCGCGGGAACACAGCTCGAGGGACGCGTGCCGAGCGTGACCTGCACGATCAGTCCGGCACTGCCGTTTGTGTTGCTCGATCCGGAAAAGACTCATTCGACCGACACGCAAAAGAAGAACGGCGACATCGTGTGCTCGGGCATTGTCGAGAGTGCTCGTGCGGCGCTGGAAGCCGGTATCAAGGTAGGCCTGGGCACGGACTCGAGCTGCCCGTTCGTGACCCAGTACGACATGTGGCGCGAGGTGGCCTATTTTGCCAAGTACGTGGGCGCGAGCAATGCGTTTGCGCTGCACACGGCCACACAGGTCAATGCCGAGCTGCTGGGGCTGGGTGACGAGACCGGTACGATCGAGTGCGGCAAGGCGGCCGACATTTTGGTGACACGCGAGAACCCGCTCGATGATCTGTGCGCTCTGCGTGAGCCAATGCACGTGATGTGTCGCGGCAACCTGGTGCGCAAGCTGAAGATCAAGCGCATCCCCGAGGTTGACACCGAGCTCGACGCGATTATGGCCATGCCGGCAGAAGCCCTGGCAGAGGAGCTTGCCCGCGACGGCGTAGCTTAGGCGCTGGCGCGACGGGGCGACAGCTTCATCGAATGATGTCGCCCCATGCAAAAAGCCGAGGTCTCAACACGAGGCCTCGGCTTTTATTTTGTCCTATGGTGTAGCGGCTAGGAGCGGGTTTCCATCTTGGCGTGGCACTTGGGGCAGGTGACGCGGATCTTACCCTTGCCCTTGGGGACGGACAGCATCTGGCCGCAGTTGGGGCACTTGAGGTAGGCCGTGGTCTTGCGGCCCTTCCACATCTTCTTGGCCGTTCGCTTGGCGCGCTCAAAGTCTTCCTTGCTGGTGCCGGCCGTGCGCGAGGCGTTGGCAGCTGCAACCCCGCCGCCCAAGCTGGCGACGAACTTGCCGAGTCCGGGGACGTTTGCGGTCGCGGCGACAAAGGCATCGTTCTCCTTGCGGCGCGCGTCGATGTTTTTGGACAGGCCGCGCAGCACGCCGAGCACGATCACGGCGATGGCGACCCAGCTGAGCCACTGGATGCGGGCCATCGAACCGATCATCGTGATGATAATGCCTGCGAAGCCCAACACGACGGTGAGTTCGTCGGCGCCGTTGCGGCCCTTCATAAAGTCATTCATGCGAATTGCCTTTCGTTCGATATGCTGCACGCCTTTATACCCCTTTTGGTGCATTGGGGACAGGTTAATCTGCACCAAGGTGGTGCAAACGTACCTGTCCCCTTGCACCAATTACTTGGCGAGCTTGTCGACGACGCGTTCGATCTCGGCGAGCTTGGCAGCTTTGAGCTCCTCGTCGCCCGATTCGATGGCTGAGGCGACGCAGCCCTCGATATGCGCCTTGAGCACGTCGGCATTAATGCGCGCGAGGAGCGCCTGTGTGGCCATGAGCTGCGTGGAGATATCGACGCAGTAACGGTCCTCCTCCACCATCCGCAGGATGCCGTCGATTTGTCCGCGCGCCGTCTTGAGCATGCGGGTCACCGATTTATGGTCTGCCATCATGGCGGGTCCTCGTTTCTGGTCGATGGGGTCGAATGCCTCTGGTGGCTGCTACGCGGCGGTCACGGACAGGGCGTGGAACTTCTCGCCGGCGCTCTCGACGGCGGCGGCGAGCTGCTCGGCGGTCACGGTGTCGGCGCACTCCACCTGGACGGTCTGGGTCTCGTGATCGGCGTCGGCGTCGGTCACGCCGGCCACGTTGAGCAGTGCCGTCTCGACAGTAGCGTCGCAGTGTCCGCACATGAGGCCGGAAGTCTTGATTGTGTAACGCATGGGTATTCCTCTCTGTTGTGTCGGCTTTCCCAGGCACCCGACCTTGACCTTCAAGCCGTCGCTCGCGTACCAAAGTACGCGTCGCTCCTCTTTCAGGTCAATCTCGGGCACCTGGAAAACCCGTTCTAAATGGACGTAATGGTGAGCCTATTTTGCCACTTTAGGCTTAAAGGATTTCAGGCGCAGCGCATTGCTTACGACGCACACGCTCGACAGGCTCATGGCCGCAGCGCCAAACATCGGCGAGAGCTGCCAGCCGGTGAGCGGGAAGAACGCGCCCGCCGCCAGCGGAATGCCGATGCCGTTGTAGAACAGTGCCCAGAACAGGTCCTGCTTGATGTTGCGGATCGTGGCGCGCGAAAGCTCGATGGCGCGGGCGACGTCCATGAGGTCGCTGCGCATGAGCACCACGTCGGCACCCTCCTTGGCGATATCGGCGCCGGTACCGATGGCAAGGCCCACATCGGCGCGCGCTAGGGCGGGGGAGTCGTTGATGCCGTCGCCCACCATGGCGACCTTGCCGCCCGCATCCTGCAGTTCGCGCACGTGGCGTTCCTTGTCGGCGGGAAGAACGTCGGCGATAACCTGCTCGCTGGTGAGTTCCACGCGGCGGGCGATGGCCTCGGCCGTCACGTGGTTGTCGCCGGTGAGCATACGCACATCGACGCCGAGCTTGCGCAATGCGGCAATGGCGGCAGCGCTCGTCTCTTTGACCTCGTCGGCCACGGCGATGGTGCCGACAAGCTCACCGTTCTTGGCAAAGAACAGCGGCGTTTTGCCCTCGGTGGCAAATTGCTCGGCAAGGTCCGTAGGCACGGCGGCGCCCAGCTCGCCCATGAAGCGCATATTGCCGGCTGCGATGACATTCTGCCCCTCGCGTGCCGTAACGCCACGACCGGGCACGGCAGCAAAGTCCTCGACCATGCGCGCGACGATTCCGCGCGACTCGCACTCGGCCATAATCGCTTCGGCCAGCGGGTGCTCGCTCGAGCGCTCCAGCGCGGCGGCCAGCTTGAGCAGCGCCTTTTCGCTCATGGCGGGCGAGCCGTCGGCGCGCGCGGCAACCACGATATCGGTCACGGCCGGTTTGCCGCGGGTGACGGTGCCGGTCTTATCGAGTACCACGGTGCCCACGTTGCGCAGATTCTCCAGCACCTCGGCGCTCTTAAACAGAATGCCCATCTCGGCGCCCTTGCCGGTGCCAACCATAATGGCGACGGGCGTGGCCAGACCCAGCGCGCACGGGCAGCTGATCACCAACACGGCCACGGCGGAGGTGAGTGCCTCGTTTATGCTGCCGGTCAGTGCCATCCACACCGCAAAGGTCACGGCCGAAATCACGAACACCACGGGCACAAACACGCCGGCGACCTTGTCGGCCAGGCGGGCGATGGGCGCCTTGGTGGCGTTGGCGTCCTCGACGAGCTGGATGATCTTGGCGAGCGACGTGTCGGCGCCCACGCGCGTGGCACGGAAGGTAAACGATCCGGTGCGGTTGACGGTTGCGGCGTTGACGGTGTCGCCGGCGGTCTTTTCCACGGGGATGGACTCGCCGGTGAGCGCACTCTCGTCGACGGCCGAGCCGCCCTCGAGCACCACGCCGTCGACGGGGATAGACTCGCCGGGGCGCACGCGCAGCACCTGGCCGGGTAGGATGCTGTCGACGTCGACGGTGGTCTCGGTGCCGTCGTCGGCAACGACGGTCGCGGTCTTGGGTGCTAGGTCGATGAGTGCCTCGATAGCGCCGCCGGTTTTGGACTTGCTGCGCGTCTCGAGATATTTGCCCACGGTGACGAGCGACAGGATGGTGCCGGCGCTCTCAAAATACAGGTTGTCCATGCCTGTCATCATAGCCTCGTGAACCTGCCCGGCGGCCAGCTGGTCGGCCATGATAAACATGGCGTAGAGCGACCAGGCAATGGAAGCGGTGGCACCGACGGCGATGAGGGCGTCCATGGTGGGCGCGCCGTGCACGAGTGATTTGAAGCCGTTGATAAAGTACGCGTCGTTGATGTAGACGATGGGGATGAGCAGGACAAGCTCGGTGAGGGCGAGCGTCATGCTGTGGATATGGTCCGTGAAGATGCCGGGCAGCGGCCAGCCGAGCATGTGTCCCATGCCTATGTAGAACAGCGGGATAAGAAAGATGATTGAGATGATGAGTCGGGTGCGCATAGCGGAGGCAGTGGCCTCTAGCTTTTTGGTGGGCGACTCCATATGGGTGGCTCCGGATCTGGCTTGCGCGTTGCCGCTTGAGTTGGCGGCATCGGTGCCCGTGCTGACGGGCGAGGCCGAATAGCCCGCGCGGTCGACGGCGGTGCAGATATCGTCGGGGGAGACCTGCGCGGGGTCATAGTCGACCATCATGGAACCGGCGAGCAGGTTGACCGCGACGCTTTGGACGCCGTCGAGCTTGCTCACGGCGCGGTCCACGTGCGCCTGGCAAGCGGCGCATGTCATGCCGCCCACGTCGAACTTATCTTGAGCCATGGCTTCTCCTTTCTGTGGCGTAGTGTTGGAATTGTTAACCTGCCGATACTATACACCCATACCCCCTGGGGGTGTCCAGTACAGAAAGAAATGTATGACATTTCGATACAGATGAGGGTGGCTGCTCAATCGTTGGCAGCCCCTGTCAAACATCTCAACCTGTAACATCTAACAGGGAAAATGACCTCTAACTGTTACAAATCGAGATTTTGTTTTGCGTGGCTGAGTTCTGTCTTGATCTGTAACGGTTCGGCCGGTTTTTGCTGAGCAGCTGTTGCAGATTGAGACAATCGGCCCAGGCCCGCCCCGTCCGCCCCGTCATCTGTGGTTTACGTGGGGGCATGCGAAGCGCGGGTATACTAACCGGCGGCGAATCTGCTCCATCGCTTAGAGCTGCTGCGTCTGGACGGCGCGTGATAGGGTTGCCAAAGCGATCGCCAGCGTGCTGAGCAACGTCCTCTCTGTGCGCACCCGTTTTTGTATGTATTAGCGCACTACCAAGCACGCTCGCGCGGCCGCATGCCGTGCCCATAACGCGTGCAGATAAGGAACAACAACATATGCGTAATTCTGTATCCGACGTCACGGACGCCGAGATTCTGGACGAGGCCCGCGAGGCCATGGCCCAGGCTGCCTTCGATGCTGCCGACGAGGCCAGCGCCGCCGAGACCGTCGAGTCCGCGACCGAGAACCTGCCCGCCTTTGACGAGCTGGGACTTTCGGACGAGATGCTTCGTGCCATCGAGAACCTAGGCTACACGGCGCCCACGCCTGTCCAGGCCGGCTCGATCCCCGTGGTGCTTGAGGGCCGTGACCTGCTTGCCGCCGCTCAGACCGGCACCGGCAAGACGGCCGCCTTCTTGCTGCCGACCATGAACAACCTGGAGCACATCGCTCCGCCCAAGCCCGTGCGCGAGCGTGGCGGCCGCAACCGCCGTCGCGGTGCCAAGAAGCCTGAGGGCAACGGCCGCGGCCCCGTGATGCTCGTCATCACCCCCACGCGCGAGCTTGCCCAGCAGATCGATGAGGTCGCCGGCAAGATTGCCGACGTCACCGGCCATGTCGCCGTGACCGTCGTGGGCGGCGTGAGCTACAAGCCCCAGACCGCGGCGCTCAAGTACGGCTGCGACATTCTGGTCGCCACGCCGGGCCGTCTGGTCGATCTGATCGAGCAGGGCGCCTGCCACCTGGACGAGGTCAAGGTGCTGGTGCTGGACGAGGCCGACCGCATGCTCGACATGGGCTTTTTGCCCGCCGTCCGCCGCATTGTGCGCGAGACGCCGGCCGAGCGCCAGACGCTGCTGTTCTCGGCCACGCTCGACGAGGAGGCCGTGGGCGAGATCACCGACCTGGTGAGCGACCCGGCCCGCGTGGAGATCGCGCCCGCCACGTCGACCGCCGACACCGTCGACCAGTTTGTGTTCCCGGTGTCCATCGAGGCCAAGAACAACCTGCTGCCCGAGTTCCTCAAAAAGGAGGGCCCGGAGCGCACTATCGTCTTTATGCGCACCAAGCACCGCGCCGACAGCTGCTGCCGTCGTCTGGAGCGCAAGGGCATCAAGGCCGCCGCAATCCACGGCAACCGCAGCCAGGCCCAGCGCGAGCGCGCGCTTTCGGCTTTCCGCGACGGCACCGTCGACGTGCTGGTGGCAACCGACGTCCTCGCCCGCGGCATCGACATTAGCGATGTGCGCTATGTCGTGAACTTTGACGTGCCGGCCGAGCCGACCGACTACATCCACCGCATCGGCCGCACGGGCCGCGCCGGCGAGCTGGGCTGGGCCATTACGTTTGTGACCGAGCAGGACGTCGATGAGTTCTACGAGATCGAGAAGCTCATGGACAAGACGGCCGACATTTATGACGCCGGCGACCTGCATGTGGGCCCCAATCCGCCCGCGGTTGACCCCGAGCGCGATCCTGCGGCCTTTAAGGTGAAGAAGAAGACCAAGCGCGGCAAGTCCAAGAGCAAGAAGAAGCTCGAGCAGGCACGTCGCGACGGCAAGCGCAACGGCGACGATTACGGCGATGTGGCCGGTCGTTCCAACCGCGGTCGCGACGAGCGCCGCAGCGACGGCGAGCGCCCGAGTCGTCCCAAGCGTGGCGGCAAGACCCGCGTGCGCGAGGGCGTTCAGGCTCGCGTGGACGAGGCCGTTGAGAGCGTGGCTCGCGAGGTGGCTGCCGAGGAGCGCGGCGGTGCTGTTGAGCAGGGCCCGCGCGGCAACCGTGCCGAGCGTCGCGCCAAGCAGTTCCAGGGCGAGGCACACCGCCGCCGTCGTGAGGACGAGGACCGTGGCGGTCGTCGTCGTGTTGAGCGCGAGGACGAAGGCCGTGGTTCGCGCGGCGGCAAGCGCGGCTCGGGTGACCGTCGTCGCTCCGGTCGCGATGGCGAGCGCGGCGG
Source organism: uncultured Collinsella sp. (assembly GCA_902494765.1). GTDB lineage: Bacteria > Actinomycetota > Coriobacteriia > Coriobacteriales > Coriobacteriaceae > Collinsella. Next base: position 13,695 of record CABUUK010000008.1, on the reverse strand, counting down.
GCGCGATGAGCGCCGTGGCGGCGAAGGCCGTGGTTCGCGTGACGAGCGTGGTACCCGCGGCGGCAAGCGCTTTGACGAGCGCGGAGGTCACGATGGCGGCCGCGGTGGTGAGCGTCGCGAGGGCGCTCGTGGCAACGGTGGCCGCGGCGGCGCTGGTCGTTCTAACGAGTCGCGCGATCGTCGCGACCCGCGTGCCAGCCGCGATCGTCGCGATGACTGGCGCAACTACGACGACACCCGCGAGGAGCGCCGTGGCGGCTATCGCGGCGGGCGTGGCGGCAACCAGGCCGGCTCCCGCGGCGGTCGTGCCGGCGGTCGCGATAACCGTGGCAGCTATGGTAACAATCGTGGCGGCAAGCGCGGCGGTAGCTCCCGTCGCCCCGGTGACGGCGGCGGCAAGCGCAAGTAACATACGCGTCGCGCTCTAAGTCGAGGCGACCAGAGGGCTCCGGGCATGTTTTTGCTCGGAGCCCTTTTTGGTGCAAGGGGACAGATTGGTTTGCACCAACGTCTTGAAGTTGCGGTGGAATACGGACTGTTTTGGCCTTTTGAGCGGCTTTTCAGTCCCTATTTCACCGCAACTCATGATTGGTGCAAACCAATCTGTCCCCAATGCACCAAACAAGGAGTGTCCCTGGGTGCCGGCAGAAATGGAACGTCCCTAAGTGCCGCCTAAATACCGTTTATCGAAGAAAAAATACCGTTCATCGGTCATAATGGTTCTTCCGGCTTTGGGCTTGTCTACAATATCTCCCGTAAAAGAAATGCGGAAGGTTACCGAGTCCCTCGGACGTGGGCCTAACCAAAGTCTTTGAACGGGTGTGTCTCTATGGATGCATTCGCTTGATTTTGGTTGGGCTATATTTATGAAGGGACATGCCACCATGGGTTTCTTTTCTCGCCTGATGGGCGGTTCGGATGAGCAGAAGACTGCAGCTTCCGAGTTCGAAATCCTTGCTCCTGTTTCCGGCGAGCTTGTTCATCTAGAAAAAACCAATGATCCCGCTTTTAGCAGCCGTGCTGTGGGCGATGGCGTTGCCGTGGTTCCCCAAGAGGGAACGGTGTGCGCTCCTGTTTCCGGCACCGTCGCGGCGCTGTTTCCGACTGAGCACGCGCTGGGCATCATGTCCGACGACAGTTCTGCTCAGGTGATGCTGCACATCGGAATCGACACTGTTAACCTTGAGGGCAAGGGCTTCCATGCGCTTGTTGCCCAGGGTGATCACGTTGACGCGGGCCAGCCCCTCGTCGAGGTCGATTTCGACGTGGTCCGCGCCGCCGGCTTCGATCCCACGGTCTTCGTTATCGTGTGCGAGCGCTCGGAGAACTCGACTCTTCGTGAGCATGCTTCCGGCCCTGTTGCTGTTAAAGAGCCTGTCGTCTGGCTTTCCGAGTAAATTCTTGTGGTGGGTACCGTGGTTATCAAGCGAGTTTTTAACAACAACGTCGCAATGGTCACTTCGGACGATGGCTCCGAGCTCATCGTCATCGGTCGAGGCCTCTGCTTTGGCCGTCATGCCGGCGATGCCATCGACGAGGCGTCGATCGAAAAGACCTACGCGTTGTAGGAGGGAACTTCTCAGGATTCGCGTACGATTGACCGCTTGGCACATCTTTTGGAGTCCATCCCCACCGTCAACCTCGTGATTGCCGAGGACATTGTTCAGATGCTCCGTCGAGAGCTCAATGTTGATATCAACGACAAGATTCTCATTGCTCTCGCAGACCATATCAGCCTTGCTTTGGAGCGCGAGCGCAAGGGCGTCTCCTGTGAGAATCCGTTGCTGCTCGAGATCCAGCAGTCCTATCGCAAGGAGTATGCACTTGCGGGCCGTGCGCTGCAGATTATCAAGGAGTATATGGGCATTCAGATGAGCGAAGAAGAGCAGGGTTTCATTACGCTGCATATCGTCAACGCCACCATGCCGCAACGCTCCGATCGTTTGATTGTTTCGGTCCAGCTTGTTCGCGACGTGCTCGCGATTGTTTCCAAGCGCTATGCTACGACCCTCGATGACACCTCGCTGCCTTACGAACGTTTCGTTCGTCACCTGCAGTTTTTCGCACAGCGAGCGCTCGATCCTACGGCAGGGCAAATCAACGGAGACGCGCTGTTCCGAATCGATGAAACGGCGTATCCCTGCGCATTCTCGTGCGCGGACGCCATAGCCGCCCACTTGTCGTCTACCTATAACGTTGTCGTTACCGATGCTGAGAAGAGTTATCTCGCATATCACATTGTTAACCTGCTTGGAGAACCTGGTCTCTAGGCATAACGTGCCCACACATCGATTGATATAAGGCAAGGCTCACGGTCTTGTCCAGGGCACATCTGTCTTAATTTGCGGAAAAGGAAGGGGAGTACCGCTATGACCGCAAAAAAGAAGTTCAATTTCAAAGCGCCGTTGGAGGTGTTCGCGAAGTCGATCGTTCAGCCGATGATGTATCTCTCGGTTGCCGGCATCCTGCTCATCGTGGGCATCATTCTGACCAACAAGACCATTTGTGCTTTGGTCCCCGTACTGGGCTCCGGTCCGTTCCAGCTTGTGGGCGCCGTTGTCTACCAGTCGCTGATGTTTATCATCAACAACCTCTCGATTCTGTTCTGCGTGGGCATCGCCGGCGCCATGGCAAAGAAGAACAAGGGCCATGCCTCGCTGATTGCCCTGATGTCGTTCTTCCTGTTCCTGCAGGCTAACAACATCGTGCTCAACGCCACCGGCTCTCTTGCCGATGCGAGCGGCATGCTCGGCCTTACCGGAACCGGCCAGGCCACCGTTATGGGCATTCAGGTGCTCGATACCGGCGTGTTTGGCGGCATCATTCTTGGTTGCATCACCGGTGCCGTGTTCAACAAGTACTCGAACAAGCAGTTCCCCATTGCCCTTTCGATGTTCTCGGGCGTTCGCTTTCCGTTCCTGATCATGATCATCATTTCCTGGATCATGGGCGCTGGGTTCTGCATCGTTTGGCCTCCGGTTCAGGGTGCCATCTCCTCCGTTGCCGGCATCATTAAGGAGTCGGGCAACATCGGTCTGTTTATCTACGGCATGCTCAACAAGCTGCTCGTTCCTACCGGTCTGCACCACCTCATCTACACCCCGTTCCAGTTCTCCGATGTGGGTGGCACCCTGACGCTGGGCGATCAGGTTATCGCCGGTGCCTATCCCATCCGTGTCGCCGAGATGGCAATGACGGGCCAGCCCTTCTCCGATAGCACCTACTTCAACAGCTACACCTTCAACAACCTGTGGCCCTACATCGGTATCGGTCTCGCCTTTATCGTCACCGCTTACAAGGGGAACAAGGATAAGACCAAGGCCGTTATCATCCCGCTGATCATCACCGCCGTGCTCTCCTGTGTCACCGAGCCCATGGACTTCCTCTTTGTCTTTGCCGCTCCCGTGCTCTTTGTCGTTCACTCGGTTCTTTCCGGCATCTTCCTGGTCCTGCTCAAGGTCCTCTCCGTGCCCGCTTCGACTGCAGGCGGCATCATCAACATCGTGGTTTCCAACCTGGTCCTCGGTGTCGACAAGACCAACTGGCCGGTTATGCTGGTGCTTGGAGTCGTCAACGCCGCTCTGTACTTCTTCCTCTTCACCTTCCTCATCAAGAAGCTCAACCTCCACACGCCTGGTCGCGAGGAGGAGTCCGAGCTCGCCGAGTCCGTTGCCGAGGGCGAGGCCGCCGCGTCTGTCGCGGTGAAGCAGGGCGCTGTTGCCGCGGCTCCCGCAGAGGGCGTCGATGCAGGTATTGCCGACCTGGTCGCAGGTCTTGGTGGCAAGGACAACATCGAGGAGCTCGAGAACTGCTTTACGCGTCTTCGCGTGAACGTTAAGAACCCGGACCTCATCAATGAGGACCTCATCAACCACGTGCCCAACAGCGGCATCAACCGCAACGGCAATAATATCCAGATCATCTTTGGCATGAAGGTCGCCGAGATGCGCGACAAGGTCGAAAACGCAATTGAGAAGGAGCAGTAAACAATGATCATTACTCTGTGTGGTGGCGGATCCACCTTTACCCCCGGCATCGTCAAGTCCATCGCCCTGCGCAAGGACGAGCTCGACGTTGACGAGATTCGTCTGTACGACATCAACGAGGAGCGCCAGCGCAAGATCGGCGTGCTCGTGGACTGGATTTTGCACGAGGACCTCGGCCTGGACATCAAGCTCACGGTGACCACCGACAAGGAGACGGCTTTTACCGACGCGAGCTTCGTGTTTGCCCAGATGCGCGTGGGCGGCTACGCCATGCGCGAGCAGGACGAGAAGATTCCGCTGCGTCACGGCTGCGTGGGTCAGGAGACTTGCGGTTGCGGCGGCCTTGCCTACGGCATGCGCACCATCTTCCCCATGGTCGAGCTGATCGATGACGTTGAGAAGTACGCCAAGAAGGACTACTGGATTCTCAACTACTCCAACCCCGCCGCCATCGTCTCCGAGGGCTGCCGTGTGCTGCGCCCGAACGCTCGCATCATCAACATCTGCGACATGCCGATCGCGATCATCGACGTGGTTTGCGCCGCGCTCGATATCGACAAGAAGGATGTTGAGTACGATTACTTTGGCCTCAACCACTTTGGTTGGTTCACCTCGATCCGCCACAAGGGCGAGGAGGTGCTCCCGCAGCTGCGCGAGTACATCAAGGAGCATGAGATTCTGCTGCCCGATTCGTACCTCAAGGGCATGGGCTCGCTCATGGCAAAGAAGCCCGAGGAGGCCACCGACGAGCACCCCGAGCAGAACCGCCACACCAAGGGCAGCTGGTACTACGTCTGGAAGGGCGAGTACGAGATCATGGAGTGCTTCCCGGAGTACCTGCCCAACACGTATCTGAACTACTACCTGCAGCAGAAGGAGTTCGTCGAGCACTCCAACCCCGAGCGCACCCGTGCTAACGAGGTTGAGGAGACGCGTGAGAAGAACCTCTTCGACGGTATCGATCACTACGAGAAGACGGGCGAGATCGACGAGAGCACGTTCTATGCGGGCAGCCACGGCGACTGGATTGCCGATCTGGCTATCGCTCTGAAGAACGACACCAAGCAGCGCTTCCTGGTCATTTGCGAGAACAAGGGCGCCATCCCCAACATGCCCTACGACGCTATGGTCGAGCTGCCTGCCTACATTGGCAAGAACGGCCCCGAGGTCATCAGCCGCGACAACATTCCGCTGTTCCAGCAGGGCCTCATGATGCAGCAGCTGAACTCCGAGAAGCTCATTGTCGAGGCTACGATCGAGGGTTCGTACGAGAAGGCGCTTAAGGCCTTTACGCTCAACAAGACTGTGCCGTCGATGAAGGTCGCCAAGGAGGTTCTCGACGACATGATCGAGGCCAACAAGGGTTACTGGCCCGAGCTTTAGTAAAAGCAACAGGGTCGCTGGCCGCATGCCTGAAGCAATGCCCCGCCCACGTGATTGCGTGGGCGGGGCATTGTCGTTTGGTAACGCGTTTTATCAAATATGGCATTTATCTGCGGTAATGTTCTATTTCACCGCTGAGGGTGACATTTTATACCGCCTGCCGAACCGTATGGAGACCTCACAACTTTTTAGGTCAGTGTTGTGCGTGTAGCAATTTCGCCCGGCCTCGCCTCCGGGCTGCCATGTGAGAGGGGATCTTATGGCTCGACTGCACGTAATGGAACGCAGCCACGCTCAGGCCGTCATGGACGACCTGCACGATGCGCTCGGACGTCGTCTGGCGGTGAGTTCGCTCGCCCCGTGTCCCGTTGAGTTTACGGCAGCGCTCGTCAACCTGTGCTCCACCCAGAGCTGCGGCAAGTGCACGCCCTGCCGCGTGGGCCTGAGCGCGCTGAGCGATCTGCTCGCCGATGTGCTCGAGGGCCGCGCCGACGAGTCCACGCTCAATCTGATCGAGCGCACCGCCCGCACCATCTATCTTTCGAGCGATTGCGCCATCGGTTACGAGGCCGGCGCCATGGCGCTTACGGCTATCCGCGGTTTCCGTGACGATTTTGAGCACCACATCCGCGAGCACTCCTGTGGCTTTGACCGCGAGGCCCGCGTCCCGTGCGTCTCGGGCTGTCCGGCGCATGTCGACATTCCCGGTTACATTTCGCTCGTCGAGGCCGGCCGCTATGCCGATGCCGTCAAGGTCATCCGCAAGAACAACCCGCTGCCGCTCGTCTGCGGTTTGGTGTGCGAGCATCCCTGCGAGATGCATTGCCGCCGTGGCATGGTCGACGACCCCATGAACATCCTCGCCCTCAAGCGTTTTGCCGTTGAGCACAGTGACCTCAACGACCACAAGCCGCATGTAGTGGACAACACCGGTAAGCGCGTCTCCGTGATCGGCGGCGGCCCGGCTGGCCTTTCCTGTGCCTACTACCTGGCCGTGATGGGCCACAAGGTGACCATTTTTGAGCAGCGCCACCACTTGGGCGGCATGCTGCGCTACGGCATCCCCAGCTATCGTCTGCCGCGCGAGCGCCTGCAGGCCGAGATCGACTGGATCTTGAGCGCTGGCATCGACGTTGAGCTCGATCACTCCGTGAACGGCGAGGAGCTCGCTCGCCTGCGCGACGAGTTCGATGCCGTCTACCTGGCCATCGGTGCCCATAGCGACAAGAAGCTCGGCCTTCCGGGTGAAGAGGCGCCCGGCGTGGAGTCGGCCGTCAAGATGCTGCGCGCCATCGGAGACGACGAGCTGCCCGACCTGAGCGGCCAGCGCGTGTGCGTCATCGGCGGCGGCAACGTGGCCATGGACGTGGCGCGCTCTGCCGTGCGCTGCGGTGCCGAAAAGGTGAGCATCGTCTACCGCCGTCGCATCTGCGATATGACGGCCCAGGACGCCGAGATTGCCGGCGCCCAGGCCGAGGGTTGCGAGGTTCTGGAGCTCACGGCGCCGCTCGCCATCGAGACGGGCGAAGATGGTCGCGTGAGCGGCCTGCGCGTGCAACCGCAGATTATCGGCGAGCCCCGCCGCGGTCGTCCGGCTCCGCGTGCCGCCGCTACGCCCGAGCGCGTCATCCCCTGCGAGCGCGTGTTTGTCGCCATTGGCCAGGACATCGATTCCAAGCCGTTTGAGGACATGGGCATCGCCTGCAAGTGGGGTTGCGTGGTCACCGACTCGGACGGTGCCGTGCCCAACTTCGATGGCCTCTTTAGCGGCGGCGACTGCCAGACCGGCCCCGCCACCGTCATCCGTGCCATCAACGCCGGCCGCGTGGCTTCGGCAAACATCGACCGCTATCTGGGCTTCGACCACAAGATCAAGCTCGACGTGGAGCTGCCGACCGTTCAGTTTAAGGGCAAGCACGAGTGCGGCCGCTGCGAGCTGGGTGAGCGCGAGGCCGGCGAGCGTATTCACGATTGGAATCTGGTCGAGCAGGGCCTTACCGAGGAGGAGGCGCGCCAGGAGGCAAGCCGCTGCCTGCGTTGCGACCACTTTGGTTTTGGCGCGTTCCGCGGAGGGAGGAACCTGGAATGGTAGAGCTCAACAACCCCACTGTCAGCGATAACACCGAAAGCGGAGCACTCAATATGGTCAAGCTCACTATCGATAATTGCGAGGTCGTGGTGCCCGAGCACACCACGATCCTGGACGCGGCCAAGTCCGTCGGCATCCAGATTCCCACCCTGTGCTACCTGCGCGATCTGAACGAGATCGGCGGCTGCCGCGTGTGCGTGGTCGAGGTTGAGGGCTGCGACCAGCTGGTTGCCGCCTGCAACAACTACGCGCTCGATGGCATGGTGGTCCACACCAACAGCCCCAAGGCCCGCGAGGCGCGCCGCACCAACGTGCAGCTGCTGCTTTCGCAGCACGATTCACGCTGCACGAGCTGTGTGCGCAGCGGTAACTGCAACCTGCAGACCATTGCCAACGACCTGGGCATTTTCTATCTGCCGTATCAAAGGCATTTGGCGGGCGAGGGCTGGGATTTCGATTTCCCCATCATCCGCGAAAACGACAAGTGCATTAAATGCATGCGCTGCATCAAGGTGTGCGAGAGCGTACAGGGCCTAGGGATTTGGGACCTGACCAACCGCGCCACGCATACCGCCGTGGGCACCCGCGGGCGCGTGCCGATCGGCAAGACCGATTGCGTCGCGTGCGGCCAGTGCATCACGCATTGCCCGACGGGCGCGCTGCGCGAGCGCGACGACACCGAGACCGTGTTTGACGCGCTCGCTAATCCCGACAAGATCGTGCTGGTGCAGATCGCGCCGGCCGTGCGTAGTGCTTGGGGCGAGGAGCTCGGCATTCCGCGCGAGGAGGCAACCGTCGAGCGTCTGGCTTGCGCGCTGCGCCGCGTAGGCTTTGAGTATGTGTTCGATACCGATTTCTCGGCCGACCTCACCATTATGGAGGAGGGCTCCGAGCTGCTCGAGCGCCTGGGCGCCGCCGCTAAGGGTGAGGGCGACAGCCGCGGCTGGCCCATGTTTACGAGCTGCTGCCCGGGCTGGGTGCGCTTTGTGAAGGCACGTTACCCCGAGTTTGTCGACAGCCTGTCCACGTCAAAGTCGCCGCAGCAGATGTTCGGCGCTATCGCCAAGACCTACTACGCCAAGGTGCTGGGCGTGGAGCCCGAGCGTCTGTTCGTGGTGTCCGTTATGCCATGCACGGCCAAGAAGGCCGAGTGTGCGCTGCCGAGCATGATGGGCGAGGGCGGCGCGCCCGACGTGGACGTTGCGCTGACGGTGCGCGAGATGGTGCGCATGATCCGCGCGAGCCACGTGAGCGTTGACACGCTGGTCGAGGAGCCGCTCGATACGCCGTTGGGCTTTGGCACGGGCGCGGGTGTGATCTTTGGCGCCACGGGCGGCGTGATGGAGGCCGCCGTGCGCTCGGCTTATTACCTGGTGACGGGCAAGAACCCGGATGCCGACTTCTTCACTGACGTGCGCGGACTCGAGGGCTGGAAGGAGGCCGTGGCCGATATCGACGGTACCAAGGTGCGCGTCGCCGTGGCGCACGGGCTGGGCAACGCCGCCCGTCTGCTCGACGCGATTCGCGACGGCCGTGTGAGATATGACTTCGTTGAGGTTATGGCATGCCCGGGCGGCTGCGTCGGTGGCGGCGGTCAGCCCATCCACGACGGCTGCGAGCTGGCGGCCGAGCGCGGCCAGGTGCTGTGGGGCCTGGATGCGAAGGCGGACATTCGCTTCTCGCACGAGAATCCCGATGTCCAGGCGTGCTACAGCGAGTTTTTGGGCGCGCCGCTCTCGCCGCTGGCCGAGGAGCTGCTGCATACCGACCATCACGCCTGGTCGATGCCCAACGAAGGGACGTGCTAGCGATGCGCGCGTTTGATGTTGAGATGTCGCTCCGGGGGTTTGCCTCGGCGCTCGCCGCGGGCGCGCTGTCGCTTGCGCTGGCTGGCTGTGGCGGCGGGGCTGCCGGGGCTGGGTCTGCTGCGGGCTCGGCTGCCACGGACGGCGCCGGTGCCGCTGCCGAGCCGGTTGAGGTGCACGTCGCCTCGCTCAAGGGTCCGACGTCAATCGGTCTGGTGCAGTTTATGGACCGGGCGGCCGACGGTGCCACGGACAACGAGTTCGACTTTGCGATCAACACCGCCGCCGACGAGATTGTGCCCAAGGTCATTCAGGGCGATGTCGATATCGCCCTGGTGCCCGCCAACGTGGCGAGCGTGCTCTACAACAAGACCGAGGGCGCGGTGCAGGTCATCGACATCAACACGCTGGGCGTGCTGAACGTTGTGACGGGCGACGCGAGTGTGGCCTCGTTTGGCGATCTGGCGGGCCATACCGTCTATATGACGGGTAAGGGCACCACGCCGGAGTACGTCATGAACTACCTGCTGGACCGCGCGGGCCTGACCGGCCAGGTGGCGCTTGAGTTTAAGAGCGAGCCCACCGAGGTGCTGTCGGCGCTGCTTGCCGATCCGTCTGCCGTGGGCGTGCTGCCCGAGCCGTTCAAGACCGCTGCCATCGCCAAGAGCGAAGGCAAGCTGTCGGCTCCGGTAAGTCTGACCGATGTGTGGGATGAGCTGGCGGGCGACACGGGTTCGCGCCTGCTGACGGGCGTGACCGTGGTGCGCCGCGCCTTTGCCGAGGATCATCCCGATGCCGTGGCGGAATTCTTGCGCTGCCATGAGGCGAGCGTGAAGGCCGTCAATGCGGCGCCGGCGGACTGGGCGCAGGCCGTGGTCGATGCGGGTGTCGTCGATAACGCCGCGATTGCCGAAAAGGCGATTCCCGGGTGCATGCTTGTCTGCCAGACGGGGAAAGATATGAAGGCGGCGCTCGGTGGGTACCTGCAGGTGCTGGCCGATGCGGATGCGAGCGCCGTGGGCGGCAAGCTCCCGGCTGATGATTTCTACTACATGGAGTAGCCCGTGCGTGCGTTTGCTCGACACATGACAAAGCGTATGAAGGCGGTGGCGGCAGCAGGTGCCGTTGCCGCCTTTTGGCTTGCCGTGTGGGTCTTCGCGGCGGCGCTGGTGGCGCAGCCGTTGATTTTGCCGGGGCCGGGCGCTGTCGTGGTGGCGTTGCTGCGGCTGGTGTGTGATGCCAACACGTGGGCGATTCTGGTGGGCTCAGGCGCACGAATCTTGGGCGGACTGGCGCTTGCCGCGATCTGCGGCGGTGTGCTGGCGGGAGTCTCGGTGCGGTCGCGGACGTTTGCCCGTCTGGTGGCGCCGGCGCTTTCGTTTGTAAAGGCGACGCCGGTCGCCTGCGTGGTGGTTCTGCTGCTCATTTGGCTGGGGTCGGCGCGCGTGAGCATTGCAGCGGTCTTTTTGATGGCGCTACCGGGCGTGTATTTTTCGCTGGTCGAGGGTTTGGCACAAGTGGATAAGCCGCTGGAGCAGATGTTTCGTCTGCATGGTGTGCGGGGTTGGCGACTGTTCTTCGCCCATACCTGGCGCGAAGTCCTGCCGTTTGTGCTTTCGTGCGCCCGCGCCGTGATCGGCATGAGCTGGAAGGCCGGCGTGGCGGCGGAGTTGATTGGCATGGCGGCTGGTACCGTGGGCGAGCGCATCTATCAGGCGAAGCTGCTCATTGAGACGGCTGACCTGCTGGCGTGGACCGTGTTGGTCGTGGCGGCATCGTGGGCATGCGAGCGCGTGCTGGTGTGGCTGCTGCGGGCTTCGGGTTCCGTGGCATGGCGTGTTGCCGTGCGGGCACATGGGCGCAGTGGCCGCGGGCGTGAGGGCGGCTCTGCTGGCGGCGGAGCTGCAGCGGTGCTTGTGCTCGCCGTGGGCGATCGTGCGCCTTGGGCGCCGGCGCTCGACGGACTGGCACTTCGCGTGCCCGCCGGTGGGCGTACCTGCGTGATGGGCGCCTCAGGTGTGGGCAAGTCGACGTTGCTTGCGCTGGCGGCGGGGGAGTGCGTGCCGTGCTCCATGGTGTTTCAGGATGTGCGCCTGGCCGAGGACGCTTCTGCCCTGGATAACGTGCTAGTGTGCGCCGACGCGCGCGTGGACGCCTCGAGTGCCGCAGCCCTGTTGCGCCTGCTGGTGCCGGGGGTCGATGTACATGCTCGTGTGGCCGAGCTCTCGGGCGGGCAGCGCCGTCGCGTCGAGATTGCCCGAGCCCTGCTGTGCCCAGGCGACGCGGTGATTCTGGACGAGCCCTTTACCGGACTAGATACCGCTGCGCGCGACGCATGCCCGAAGTCGTGCTCGACTTGCTCGACGGTCGCATGCTGTTGCTTGCCACGCACGATGCCGTCGACGCTCAGGCCCTCAATATCTCGGACATCATCACGCTCTAAATACTTATTCAGCAACAAAATGATCCGTTTTCCTCCGTCCCCAAGGGATCAGGTGTGCTATTCTATCTGCGGGGTAATACTTAGGATTACCAAGTAATACCAACGCCGTAGAAACAAACTCCAGATGCGGGCCAATCGGGCTGCCTTCACAGCCCGTCGCCCAGCCGCGTGGCCCGCATCTATCCGCACCACCGTCGTTTCAAAAAGGAAGCGCCATGGCAGAACACATGACCCCGGTTGTCGCGAAGGTCTTGCCCGAGGAAAAGGCGGCCTTCGCGGCGGCAACCCAGCTCGTAGGCACCACGCCGTCCAACGCCATCCGCATGTTTATCGCCGCGTTTAATCGCTGCGGCACCTTTCCGTTCGACATTTCGCCCAGCGGGGCCTTTGGCACTGTGCCCGATTCTCATCAATAAGTGATCCGTTTTCCTCCGTCCCCATGGGATCAGCTCTCTACCGAGTTGTGGTAGAACTAGGGAACGGTTTTGAGGAGGTTGGCATGCTCAATGCGATGGCGTGGGCGCTTGCATGTTTTGGCGTTGTCGCTGCCGATATAGCCCTGAGCGTGGTTCTGTTTTCGGTTCTCGATGCCGTATCGGTGCTGACGGGCTATCCGATCGACAATCTCGATATCCAATGGTTCCAGGCTGCCGCTCAGACGGCGTCGTTTTTGATGGCGCTGCTGTGGTGGCGTTATCTGTGGCCCCGCTCCTTCATGGCGCGCCGGCAAGGTGAACGTCCGCTCGGCGGGGGAGCAAGTGCTGCATGGAAGCGCATCGCTTGCGTTGTCGTGATTGGCCTTGCCCTGCAGGTGGTCGTTGGCTACGTGACCGACGCCGTGCTGTCGCTGTTGCCCGATGCCGCGGCCGACTACAGCGAGCTTGTCGAGGAAACAGGCATGGGCGACACCAGCTATCTCGCCGTCCTGACTACGGTGCTCGGCGCCCCATTTTGTGAAGAGCTGCTGGTGCGCGGCATTATTTTTGAGTTTTCGCTCCGAGCGTTTAATCCGCAGTGCCGCCCACTTTGGAAGCGCCGGCGTCGTGCGAGCGCGCAGGACGGTGCCATAGTGCCCTGGGCGGCCCCAAGTACGTGGGGCATCGCCGCGGCGATTGTGCTGCAGGCGGCAATCTTCGGTTTTATGCACATGAACTGGGTACAGGGCTGCTATGCGGGCGCTGCCGGCCTCATTTTTGGTTGGGTACTCGTGACGACCGGAAAGCTTCGCTACACGATTCTGTTGCACTTTGCCTTTAACGCCGGGTCGTACCTCATGGGCCTGCTGTGGTTTGTGAACACGCCGCTCGACGTGGTGGTCACGGTTGCCATTGCCGGTTTCGTACTGGTAGAGGCGATGCGGTCGCTCAGGCAGGCGTGCCAGCTGGCTCGCTCCCGTCAGTAAATGTGATTCCCCTAAGGAAAACACGGCTAGGTGCGTCTGAGCGTGTTCCCCCTAGGGAAATCACGACTAGAGACAGCCTAAGCGTGTTCCCCCTAGGGGGAACACGCTTGGCCGATGAGGAGACGCCGGCCGGCCCTCGCCACGCTAGTTGCGTCTGCCGCCGCCGTTGGCGCCCTGACGTCCCTGGGCCGCGCGGTTCCGGCCGGCGGTGTTCTGTGCGCGCGACATGCCACCGTGGCCCTTGCTGCCTTTGGGTCCCTTGCCGGCGGCGCCACCGTGGGCCTTGCCGCCCTTCTTGCCGGTGCCATGGCCACCGCCAGCAGACGTCTCGCCCGGACGCGGGGGCACGGGACGAATCAGGCAATGCTTGGTGTAGCCGATCAAATCGCGGCGGCCGGCCTTTTCCAGCGCCTCGCGCACGAGCTTGTAGTTTTCGGGCTTGCGATACTGGATGAGCGCACGCTGCATGGCCTTCTCGTGCGGGTCGCGCGCCACATAGATCGGCTCCATGGTGCGCGGATCCACGCCGGTGTAGTACATGCAGGTCGACATGGTGGACGGGGTGGGGTAGAAGTCCTGCACCTGCT
>CABUUK010000007.1 GCA_902494765.1 uncultured Collinsella sp. | reverse complement strand
TCATCGTGATGTTGCCTTCGGCATTGTTGGTGCCGGTGGCGACGACCTTGGCGTCCTCGCCCTCACCCTCGACGAGCTCGAAGGAGAACTCGCCGTCCTTGAGGTCGCGCCCGGTCAGGAACTTGGTCGCGGTGACCTGGTCGGTGACGCTGGACTCAGTGGGGGTCAGATTGTAGGAATTCTTGAACTCAGCGGTCTTGGCATCCTTCAGGACGTGCTCGGCCTTGAGGGTGCCGTCGCCGTTGTCCGTGATGGTGGTCTCGATGGTGAACTTGGCATCGCTGTAGGCGATGCCCTTGCTGGTGGTTCCGCCCTTAACCTCGCGCAGCGTGTAGGTGTGCTTGCCGGGCTCGTTGTAGGTGATCTCGCTCATCGTGATCTTGCCGCCAGCGGCGTTCTTGCCGGTAGCGACAACCTTGTCGCCCTCGACGAGCTCGAAGGAGAACTCGCTGGCCTTGAGGTCGCGGCCGGCCAGAACCTTGGTCGCCTTGATCTTGTCGGTGACGCTGGAGCTCTTGGGGGTCACGTTGTAGGAGTTCTTAAACTCAATCTTCTTAACGTCCTCGGCGCCCTGCAGCTTATGCGTAGCCACCAGCTGGCCCTTGCCGTTATCGCTGATGGTCGTCACGATGGTGTAGACCGTATCGTCGTAGGCGATACCGCCGGCGTTGCCTGCAACCTCATACAGCGTGTAGGTATGCTGACCGATCTCGGTGTACTTGATGGCGTTGAACGCAACGTTGCCCTCGGCGTCATTCTTGACAGTCTCGATAAGCTCAGAGTCCTCGCCCTTAATCTCGCGCAGCTCAAAGCTAAACTCGTCGGCCGTAAGGTCGCGCCCGGTCAGGGACTTGGCCACGGCAATCTGGCTGGTAACGCTGGACTCAACAGGATCCGCAGCATAAGTGTTCTTGAACTCGACCTCGCCCGAGGTCTTCTTCACAGAAGCCTCGAGCTTTCCCTTTGCGTTGGGTGTCACCGTTACGGTGAACTCTGCAACGTTCTTGCTGTAGGCGATGCCGTCGACCGTGGTCCCGGCATGCTTCTCGCTAACCTTGTAGACATACGTGCCCGGCTTGTCATAGGCAATCTCGCCAAAGCTAATGTCCGCATGGCCCTTGGTTGCAAACGCAGTCGTGGACCTGGGCATCGGGGCGTTGTCCTCGGACGTCAGGCCAAACTCAAACTTGTCCTCATCCGTCCAGTCGCGGCCCTCGAGCACCTTGGTCAGGCCAAAGTCGGCAGTTATCAACGTTGTCGGCGTGGTATTGAGCGTAAAGCTAATCTTGCCGTTATTGCCCAGGTAGACATTGACCTTCGTCGCACCAGAAACAACCTTCGTGTTGTTCCACTGGGGATTGATCACGTCGCGTGCGGTGTCCGTCGGGTTTCCGCCCACACGCTCCTTGGTGGTGTGAAGCTGGTTGATAAAGGCGAGGCGCGCGGTGCCAGCCTTAATCGACCAGTGATCGCCATCCTTTACCAAAGCACCTTCAAAGTTTTCGAGCTCGCTTCCCTTAACCGGGATCGAAACGGAATCATCGTACGGCGCGCCCGACGAGTTCTGCGCCATAAACTCATCTTTGTACCAATAGGTCTTAGAGCCCGAAGGCTTTTCCGTTGCGAGCTTGGTGCAAGCCGCGTCTGTGTAGACGGGCGTTAGCTTTTGGAAGTAGTAGTAGCTGTTCATAGCAGCAGGCTCAAAGCTTGCGACCGTATCGCCCGCATCGTCGCCGGTCCACTTGTTGGCGTAGAAGCTAACGGTATTGGAATCGGCGTCCTTGTGCTCATTGATGTAATCCTGCAGTCCCGGTACGTTATTGGGAGTAAACAGGTTTTTGCGTGCAATAGCCTTTACGCTCGATGCATACGCAACGCGGATAGGCGAGATGGCATCCGTGGAGTCAACCACAAACGTGCCCGCAGACTCGTCAACGGTAAAACGGCGCAGCGGAATGAGCGATGCGGGGACCTTGACCGTCACGATGTCGCCGCGCTGCGGATTGTTCTCGTCCGCGCGATCAACCGTAATTACAAGATGGGCGAGCTCGCCATCAAACGTATAGGTATCGATGTTGCCATCGGTCGACTTGGTGGCGGCCCCATAGGTCTTGCCGTTGTACTCGGCACCGGTAAAGCTATCGACCTGCATAAAGGCGCCCAGCTCGTCCTCGAATGTGATGTAACCGGAGCCGTTGGGATTGTTGCCCTCGATCTTGGTCGGGAAACCCTTACCCGACGTAATGGCACTCGAGATGTCTGCGAAGACTTGATCTAGCTCTGCAGCGTTGGCTGCAGACTTGTAATAAGTAGCACCGGCAACGCGATCGTCCAGCTTTCCGCTCGTATACGAAGTCGCCTTGGGATAGTTGCTCGACATGGCGTGCATGAATTTATTTTCATCGCTTGTCTTGTAGCTCGTAGGATCGGCACTGGGATCCGCACCGTCAAAGATGCCGATGGTGTAGACGGTAGCGCCTTTATCTTTCATGCCCTTGGCGGCAGCTATGGCATTGTCGGCAACAGTAGAGCTGAAGTCACGGAAGTCTGTGGGCGTGCCGTCCGTAAAGAACACAACGATCTTCTGGGCATCTTCGCGTTTGGAAGTAATTCCCTCGGCCAGTGCCATGCCGTTATCGGCACGAGTAGCACCAGCAGGGTCAATGGAAATGATTGTTTTCTTGAGGCTCTTTGCGCCATCACCCGAGCACGCCGTCAACTCTTGCATTGTCTGAGAGTAGTTATAGTCATGGCCACCGGAGGTGTATAAATTGTTGCCAACGATACTGGTCGACTTGCCCGCAAACTTTACGATGGCAACCTGGTGCTGCTTGCTCGCGTCCTTAACATTCTTGTTTTGCTCGGCAATGGTATCGATAAAGTGGTTGGCAGCATTCTTGAGCGCATCGATACGCTTGGTCGAACCTCCACCACCCATCTCACCATCCATCGAGCCAGAGGCATCCAGCACCATCACGATGTCGAGCGGCTTGGAAACCAGCGACGTTGTATCGGATGTCGAAGATATCGCCGAAAGCGTGGTCAAAAAGTCCGATTTCCCGTCATCGATTGCCTGGACCGTCTTATCCGTCCAAATTCGGCCGACGTTTTGCGTCGTGACCTTGCTGCCGTCATAGCCGCCGGCCCAGAACTTCCAGTGGTTGCTGGTGTCGTAGTCGACTATCTTTGTCGCTGTCGGTCCGTCCATTCCGGTGCTGGACCTGGCGTTGGCCTCGGGCAGCATGGCAAATGCTGCAGCCGGCAATACCAGCACTACGGCCAGTATCACCGCCAAGAGACCCCTCGTGTACTTACTCATCGCGTCTCCCTTCTCGCGGGCTCAGACCTTGCATCAGCCTAAAGTTACGGAATGAGACACAATTAGGGTAGTTGACAAATGTTCCAGATTCTGTTTTGGGCGTGAGACAAATGTCTCACCAAAGTTGAGACACGAGCGTTTTCGCAGGAAAATAGGTGCGACTCAGAGCCATCGGGCCAAAATGATCCGTTTTCCTCCGTCCCCGGGGGCTCAAGGGCTGTCACCGATATGGCGCCATTTCAAAACTATGCCGGATTACGGGGCTAAGCTCGGAGACCTCATCCATACCCCCTATTTTTGAAAAACAGCAAGCGATCTACCTGCGGTTTTGTTTTTGCGATTTTCCGTATGGTCGGAGGTTCGCTATCCAGCCCCGTAATCCGGCATAGTTTTGTTCGCGACGGCACAGCCGCGCGTTTAAGCGCGGGGCCGGTGGGGCATTTTTGCCCCGCCGGCCCCCATTCCAGCGCAATGCCAGCCCCATTCCAGAGCTACTCCGGTTTGGTTTCTACCGTGGGAGTCTTGTCCGCCGCGACTGGAGTGCGCGCGGTGTCCATAGTCAGGCAGCGCTTGGGGCAGCTCTCGATGCACTCGCCGCACACGACGCAGGCGTACGGATCAATCGACCACGTTCCACCCTTGCGATCGACCGCGAGCGCGCCCGCCGGGCAGCGGCGCGCGCACATGCCGCAGCAAATGCACACGTCCATGTCGTTAACGATGTGCCCGCGCAGGCGCTCGGGCGCCGTCAGCTTCTCCTGCGGATAGCACACCGTGACCGGCTGCTTGACCATAGAGCCCAAGGCCGTCTTGGCAAATGTCAGCAAACTCATGCCGTGCCTACCTTTCCGTGCAGCTAATGCAGGGGTCGATGGTCAGGATAATCATGGGCACGTTGGCAAGGAGCACGCCCTGCAGCGCATGCGTCAGACCCGCCAGGTTTTGCGACGTCGGCGTGCGCACGCGGAAACGGTCCAGATTCTTGGTGCCGTTGCCGCGCACATAGTAATACGCCTCGCCACGCGGCTGCTCAATTACAACCTCGCCGCGCGCGCCGTCGGCCGGCGTAAGCTTGGTGCGCCCGCCGATACCGTCGTGCGGGATCTTGCCCACCAGCTCTTTGATGATGTCCATGGTCTGCGTGACCTCGGCGCAACGAACCTGGCAGCGGGCATAGCAGTCGCCGTCGGTAGCAACGATGGGCTCAAACGCGGCCAAGTCCGCATAGGCGCCGTCACCGAACATGCGCACGTCGTAATCCACGCCCGAGGCGCGCCCAAACGGACCGACCATCGAAAGCTCCAGCGCGTCTTTCTTGCTAATCACGCCCACGCCATGCAGGCGCTCGCCGCAGCTGTTGTCGTCCAAAAACGTATGCACCAGGGCCTCGTAGTCAGGACGCATGGCATCGAGCGTCTGGACAATGCCCGCCAGCTCGGAGTCCTCGATATCGTGCTTAAGGCCGCCGATCTCGTTAATCGACAGAATCACGCGCCCGCCGCAAGTGCTCTCAAAAATCTTGAGTATCTGCTCGCGCAGGGTCCATGACCGATAGAACAGCGCCTCGAAGCCAAAGGCGTCGGCGAGCAGGCCCAGCCACAGCAGATGCGAGTGAATGCGCGAAAGCTCATGCAGAATGGTGCGGATATACTGCACGCGGCCAGGCACCTCGATGCCGAGCATGCGCTCGCAGGCGCTGGCATAGCCGCAGCTATGGCCCACGGCGCAGATGCCGCAGATGCGCTCGGCAATGTAGCCAAACTGATGCATATCGCGCTTTTCGGTGAGCTTCTCGAGTCCGCGGTGCACAAAACCGATCTGCGGAATTGCCTCGATGACGCGGTCGTCCTCGATCACCAGGTCCAGATGAAGCGGCTCGGGCAGCACCGGGTGCTGCGGGCCAAACGGAATGACGGAGCGATGAGCCATGGACCTTACGCCTCCTTTTTCTGCTTGTCGCGGGCGGCCTTGGCAGCAAGCGCCGCGCGGACCTTGGCCGCTTTCTCGGGATCCATGGCGGCGAGCTTTGCCTCCATCTCGGCAGCCTTGAGCGCGGCCTTGGCAGCGGCATCGTCATGCTGAGCATCGGAGCCGGTAGCCGCAGCGGGCTGGGCGGCAACAGCGTTCGCAGCATCGCCGGCACCCGCGGCGCCCTCCCCCGCAGCAGCAGCGGCAGCGGCCTTCTCGGCCGCAGCCTTGCGCGCCTTGGCCTCTGCGGCGGCACGGACCTTCATGGCTTTCTCGCGCGCGGCCTTCACCTCGGGTGTGATAACGCTCATGGGCTCGGCCGTTGAGACCTGGTAGAAAAAGCCCTTAAAGTCGATCTGCATGTCGGTAATGGCAAGCCCAAACAGGTCGTGCGCCTCGTTCTCAAACGGGAATACCGCCGGATAATACGAACTGATGGACGGAATCTCCTGGTACTGGTCGATGCCCTCAACCACCAGGTTCTCGATCGCATAGCTGCCATCCTGAGCGATCTGCTCCTGTGCAGCACGAACGTTGATAAACGTATAGACCAGGCGATACGTGCCGTCGTCGACGTTGCGCTCGGCATGCATTTGCACAAAGCGCGCGCCGACGCCCTTGAGCGCCTGGACATGCGACAGGAGCTCGTCGATCCCGACGGTGGTATAGATAGCCTTTTGCATTACTCGGCCTCCTTTGCAGCGGCGGTCGCGTCGCCGGCCTCCGCAGCAGCCACAAACCCATCCTCGCCCAGCTCAACGCCACCGTCCCAGGTTGCGGCACCGCCCACGCTGAGCGGATTGCCGCCGGCGCGCATCACGGCCTCCTTCTGGTCCAGGATGCCGCACGCCTCCACAATGGCATCGATCACGGTCTCGGGGCGAATGGCGCACCCGGGCGCGTACACGTCCACGGGAATTGCGCGGTCCACGCCGCCGATCACGTTATAGGCATCGCGGAACACGCCGCCCGAACACGCGCAGATGCCGCAGGCCACCACGCACTTGGGCTCGAGCATCTGGTTGTAGATCTGGCGCACGACGGGCAGGTTCTGGGCATTGACCGACCCCGTCACCAAAAAGATATCCGCATGCTTAGGGTTGCCGGTGTTGACCACGCCAAAGCGCTCCGCATCGAACAGTGGCGTGAGCGAGGCCAGCACCTCGATATCGCATCCGTTGCAGCTCGAGCCGTCGTAATGAATAACCCACGGCGAGCGCGACATTTTATGATCCATGGATGCCGCCTCCTAAATAAACACGTCGACGAGGATGGGCATAAGGTTGAGCAGGCCAAACACCAGCGCCACGCCCCAGCCGAGCTTAAAGCAGCTGCGCCAGGTGCTGCGTGCGAAGGTGTTGTCGATCAGCACCTCGACAAAATACGTCGCAGCCATCACGACCAGGGCGACCAGCCAGCTCACCGGGTTGTCCCAAACAAAGAACATGCCCACCCACATCAAAAACAGCACGGTCTCGCACCAGTGCATAAGGGTCATCTTGGCCAGCGTGCCGCCGCTCATCTCGGTGGCGACGCCCTGGACAATCTCCTGATGCGCGTGATGCGAGTACGAAAGGTCGAACGGCGACTTGCGTAGCTTGATGGTGAGTACCGCAAGCAGCGCCAAGAAAATGGGCGCACTGTACGCGATGATGGGCGCCGACTGCCCGGTTACGGCGATGGAGTCGAAGCTATCGGTAGCAAGGTACAGGCCCACGCTCATCAGCAAAACGGCGGGCTCGTAACTCATGACCTGTAGCAGCTCGCGGTCGGCGCCGACCTGGGCAAACGGGCTTTGCGTCGAGGCGGACGCCAGCACCACAAAGATTGCAGCGAGGGTAACCATAAAAGCGCACAGCAGCGTGTTGGAGCCCGACACAAAGATGCCGCCGCCCACGACGGTGAAGATGAGCGCGCACGCCATGTAGGTATCGTCCATGGTGTTTACGCTGGCAGGGGCCTTGCGCAGCAGCTTGGCAACGTCGTAGAAGGGCTGCAGCAGGCGCGGGCCCACGCGGCCCTGCATGCGGGCGGACAGCTTGCGGTCAACGCCGTCGATCAGGCCGCCCACAAGCGGCGCCAGCAAGGCAAACGCCACGGTACCAATAAAGATGCCCACGACGCCCGAACCTTCAAAATACTTGCCGCGCAGCACCGAGGGCGCGCTCATGGCAAGCCGCTCGGGCCCAATCCACGCGCAGCACAGCAGCGCAAACAAGATAATGCTGCAGCACACCACGCTACCCGCGGGGCCAATACGCTTCTCGCCAAGGGCGTCCTCCGAGTACCAATTTCGCTTTTCGGCCTTCACCTCGTGTCCCATCGAGCCGCGGAAATGGCGGTAATTGTCGGTTCCCACACCCGAAAGATATACGTTTACGTGCGGTTTGTTGCTCACGCGGAATGAAGTCAGCAGCACCACGGCGATAAACGCCACGATAACCACCATCAGATACATGGCGTCCTTGCCAATAACGTACGGCACGCGGCCAAACACCATGGCCAAGTAAGGCGACACCAGGCCGCTCGAGATAACCGGGAAGGCCACGCAGCACAGAATCAGGAGCGCGGCGATGGTGTTGAGGGCCATCCATTCGGTCTTGTGGACATTGACCTCAACGTTTTGAGCCGTGGGGTCGACGCCCGAAAGCTTGGCAAGCCACTTGCCCCAGAAGTAAAACGTCGCGGCCGAGCCAAAGGCAAGCACCATGATCATGAGCACGTTGCCGGTCTGCGCAAACGCCACCAGGGCGCCCCACTTGGACACGAGCATGCCAAACGGCGCCACAAACATGCCCATGATGCCCAGCATCATCAGCCGCGTCAGGTGCGGCATGCGGCTGAACATACCGTCCATGTCCTCGATATTGCGGCTGCCGATATGATGCTCGGCCGTGCCCACGCACAGGAACAGCAGCGACTTGGCCACCGTGTGGAACAGGATCAGGAAGATGGCCGCCCACACGGCCTCGGGCGCGCCGACACCCAAGCAGGCACTGATGAGGCCCAGGTTGGAAATGGTGGAGTACGCGAGCACGCGTTTGGCGTTGCTCTGCGAGATGGCCATGAGGGCAGCGAGCAAAAACGTGATGGCACCCACACTCGTGACCATAAAGCCAGTCACGGGATAGATGGCATAGAGCGGGCTCAGCTTGACCATTAAGAACACGCCGGCCTTGACCATGGTGGACGAGTGCAGCAGGGCGCTCGTGGGCGTGGGGGCAACCATGGCACCCAACAGCCAAGTGTGGAACGGCATCTGTGCGGCCTTGGTGAGTGCGGCGAGCGACAGCAGGATGACCGGCATCACCAGCAGCGCGGATTGCGCGGTTCCGGCGCCGGAAAGCTCGATCATGCCCGAGATGGTCAGCGGCATGCCGTTAACGTGCAGATACATGAGTCCGATCAAAAACGCGATGCCGCCCATCATGTTGAGGATGATCTGGGTGAAGGCGTTTTTGATGGCCTCGGGCGTGCGCGTGTAGCCAATCATAAGGAACGAGCACACGGTGGTGATTTCCCAGCCGCAGAACAGCCACTCAAGGTTGTCGCTCGTCACGATGACGAACATGGCCGAGAGGAACAGGAACATAAGCGCCAGGAACTGCGGGCGACGGTCGGGCGCGGTCTGCCCGCGCAGCGCGGCCTCGTGCTCGTCGTGGGCCTGGAAGTCCTTCATGTAGCCCAGGGCATACACGCAGATTAGGCTGCCGACGATGCCGACGGCGAGGACCATGATCACGCTCATGTAGTCCAGGTAGAGCGGCGTTGCGATGACGGCTTCGGCCGCGGGCAGCGTCATGGCTGCAAAGGCGAGCGAGCCCACCAGCTGGACGATGCCGAGCACCGTGGTGAGCGCGTTCCTATATTTGTACGCGTTGTACAGGATGACGGCGCACAAGATGACATCGATGACGGAGCTGATGATCGAGAGCACGTGCGAGGTGCCGGGGGCGACCTCAAAGCTCTGCGGACCCGTGCCAAAAAACATGACGGCGACTACAACTGTCACCGCCATAATAATGCCGGAACCTATGAGCCCCACCGCATCGCGGGCGCGGTCACCGCGCACGAGCAGCATGCCCAGCGCCGGTACCAGCGGAAACAGGGTAAGGAAATACAGTAGCGTCATACCATCACTCCCCCATGCAAAAACGCTGCATTTGTTTAACGTTATAGCTCAATTGAGGAGTAGCGGCGGCAGGTTTTCGGTCAATTGGGGAGTTTTAGGCGTACGGGGTAAGGAGTCTGTCCTCATTGGAGTAGAGGGGCAACGTTTCCTTACCGCGGCGACAGGCGCGCGGGCCGCTGCGCGGTTTATTGGCCACGTTGGAGAATGTCCCGATAGGCTCGCACCGGTCCAAAAAGTTGGCGCGGCAAGAAAAATGCGCCCCTGTGGGCGCACCATCCCGTTTGCTATTTCGCTTTTTTAACGCGCGGCTTGCGACCGCGCGGCTTATCGACCAGTGCGGACTCACCGCTCTCGCGGTACTGACGGCACCAAGCCTTGACCGAAGACTCGCTGGGAATCTTGTGCTTGATCATGGCCTCGCGAACCGTTAAGCCGTTTTCCAAGCGGTCCTTGACCACGGCGAGCTTAACTTCGTACGAATAGGTGTGATGATGCGAACCGGCGTTGAGAACGGCGTCGGCACCGCCCACAGCATACGCGCGGGCCCACTGACGAGCTGTGGCCTGGGGAATGCCAAGCTCCGCGGCGAGGGCGCGATGGCCGACCCCCTCTTGGAGAATCTCGACGGCGCGCTGCCTAACCTCGGGCGCATGCGTGCGAGTCCTAGTTGCTTCCGACATACCTGCCACTTCTTAGCCTTAACCGTTAATCTGCTTTCTTACGTACAAGTTAGATAGTAGCATTTTACTGTTTGCTCAAAGCAGTTAATTAAAATAGACGCGGCGTTATCTGGGCATTTGGCACCAAATTACGACATTTCTTTATCGATTATTTACGCTGGTAGCTGACTCGCAGCTAATCGTCATTCGCTTGTCAACAAAATTGACATCTCTTTATGTCCTTTGGTATAGAGGATATAGTTATTAACCCCTCCCACAATAATTTTGAGTGATCTGCAATGCAGTAGACGTCCTCACTCCTCATGATTACCGCGCATTGCCATCCACTGGAGCAAAACAAAAAGGGCGGGACCTGCTGCGCTTGCAGGCCCCGCACCGGTTGACACCCGACGGGACACAGCCGGGCGAGACGGATCCGTGCTACCGCCCCGCCTGGCCGCGATGTCCAACTACAGCTCGTTGGCCGCGTGATACGCCGTGCGAATGGCGCTCGCAATGTCGGCGGTGCGCTCGCCCGAGCAGTCGCCCACGCAGGTCACGGGCACCGTCACGCCATCCAGGTCAAACGCGTTGGCCTTGGAGCCCACGGCCATCACCACGTAATCGCAGGCGATCTTCACCGGCTCCTCGGCGCCGTCCTCGGCGGTGCGAACGGCCTCCACGCCCTCGTCAGTAATGGCGGTCAGGCGGGTCTTCACGTGCTGCTCCACGTTGTGCTCGGCAAAGTCGCTCATAATCAGCGGCAGAATGGTCTCAGACTCGCCCGCGGCAATCTTGTCGAGCATCTCCACGATCGCCACCTCGCAGCCGTGCTGCAGCAGATACTCGGCAGTCTCGGTGCCCACCAGGCCACCGCCAATGACGGCGACGCGGCCGCTGAGCTCCACCTTGCCGGCCAGCACGTCCCAGCTCGAGACGACCTTGTCCGAGTCGGCACCCGGAACGGGGATGACCACGTCGTGCGCGCCCACGGCCACAATCGCGGCGTCGGCGGCGTTGAGGTCCGCGGGGCTAGCGACGTGGTTGAGCTCAACCTTCACGCCCAGGCCAGGCAGAATCTTCTCGTAATACTCGACCGAGCGCATGATCTCGTCCTTGCGCGGGGGCGCGGCCGCCAGCACAATCTGGCCGCCCAGATGATCGCTCGCCTCGTAGACGGTCACGTTGTAGCCGCGCTTGGCTGCCACGCGCGCGGCCTCCAGGCCGGCAATACCGCCGCCCACCACGGCGATCTTCTTGTCGCCCTCGCCCGGCTTGATGGCGATGGTCGCCTCGTCGCCGTTCTCGGCATTGAGCACGCACGAGATGTACTTGCGGTTTTGAATCGCGTCGACGCAGCCCTTGTTGCAGTTGAGGCACTCGCGGATGGGCTCACCCGTGGCGGCCTTCAGCGCAATGTCGGGGTCGC
Organism: uncultured Collinsella sp.; assembly: GCA_902494765.1. Lineage (GTDB taxonomy): Bacteria > Actinomycetota > Coriobacteriia > Coriobacteriales > Coriobacteriaceae > Collinsella. The sequence continues at coordinate 41,662 of CABUUK010000007.1, read as the reverse complement.
ACATGAGCGAGCGGCCATAGGCGATGATGTCGGCGGCGCCGTCTTCCAGAATCTTCTCGCCGGCCTCGACCGAAACCACGCGGCCGACGGTTGCCACCGGCACGGAGACCAGGGCCTTGACGCGCTCGGCCACGGGCAGCGTCCAGTTGTAGGGCATGGCGCCCATGGGCGGAATGGTGTCGCCCATGTTGCCGGTATGGTTGGCCTGCGCGACCTGGATCATGTCGATGCCCGCGCCCTCGAGCAGCTTGGCGAACTCGCAGGCCTCGTCGGGCAGCAGGCCGCCCTTGCCGCGCGGCGTGCCGTCGGGGTTCTCCATGATCACGGGGAGCTTGTACTCCACCATCAGCCCCGGCGCGGCCTCCTTAATGGCAGCGACGACCTCCAGCGCATAGCGAACGCGGTTCTCGAACGAGCCGCCGTACTCGTCGGTGCGCTTGTTGAGGATGGCCGAGCACAGCGAACCCACCAGGCGGTCGCCGTGGACCTCGATGGCGTCGATGCCGGCCTGCTGCGCGCGGGCGGCCGAGGCGGCGATGGCCTCCTTGATCTGGGTGAGCTGCTCTACGCTCGCCTCGTTCACAAAGTGCTGCATGTCGTGATGCAGCTTGGCGTAGGCCTGCTTGCGGATCTCGTTGGACTCGGCCATCTTGGCGGCGAAGGTCTCCTCGTCGCCGGCGGCTTTGGCCTCCTGCGCGGCCTTGGCGGCGGCCATGGAACCCATGACCATGCGGCCGACGCCGGGCACGTCGTACTCGGGGTGGAACAGCTGCAGCGCAACCTTGGCACCGTGCTTGTGGACAGCGTCGGCCAGGGCCTTAAACGTGGGGATCTGGGCGTCGGTCGCCAGCTTGGGCGTGGGGCTCGCAGTCATGACGGGAGCGACGTCGCCGATGACGATGTAGCTCACGCCGCCACGGGCCAGGCGCTCGTAAAAAGCCAGGCTGCGCTCGCCGATGGAACCGTCGCGCTCCTCGTAGCCGGTGGTCAGCGGCGGAAACATAATGCGGTTCTTGAGCTCAAGGGGGCCAACCGTAATGGGCTGGAGCAGCTTGGATGCAGGTGTGGTCATGGACATTCCTCTCTTGTAGGCGCGACGGCGATGATGCCGCGTAGTTGTCTAGAGGATATGGCATGGGAATACAACAGCGCAACGGAAATCGGCGGACAGCAGGTAGCGGCAGGTGGATGGGGATGGGACGTCTGCCGGTTTGTCTCAATCTGTAACAGTTACGTGGCAAAACTGGGTCTTACTGTTACAGATCGAGACAAACCAAACCCGCTTGCTAGAAAATCTCAATCTATAACAACAACTCGGCAAAATCCGTCCCTCGTGTTACAGATTTAGACAAACACGACCCAACCCACCGGTATATCTCGATCTGTAACACCTAGCCGCCCAAATCGGGTCTAGATGTTACAGATCGAGATTTTGTTTGAGAGGCCGAGAATTGGACCGAAAACACGGTCCCGAAATAACAAAAAAGCTCGCCGGCTAGGCCGACGAGCTGCAAGTTCTTGGTCGCGGGGGCAGGATTTGAACCTACGACCTCCGGGTTATGGATATGGCGGGCCGTCAAACAGCGATTGGACTAAAGCCGTGCCTTCCACAGTATTTAGTCCTATAAACAGTCCAACATCTTTATTTCTAGTCGTTAGATTGGACTAAAATGACTTTAATTTCGATATTTAGTCGTATCTTACGACTAAATATCAGCCACGAGACCGTTAGGAGCGATCTTGTACTACAGCGATCACGACGTCCTTGAACTCATCGCCCGTATCGAGAAGCCCTATGAGAGCGAGGTTATCGAGCTCAAGGAAGCGAAAAACGACTTCAGTTTCAAGAACCTCGGGAAGTACTTCTCCGCCCTGAGTAACGAAGCGGTCCTGCGCGGGAAACAAGACGCCTGGCTCATCTTCGGTATGGACAACGACAAGGTCGCATGCGGAACCGCTTACCGAGAAGGAAATCCGGCCAACCTTCGATCCCTTAAAAAGGAGATTGCGGACCGCGCGAACAACCACCTCACCCTGAGAGAGATCCATGAACTCAGGATTGACGGCAAACGCGTCCTCGCGTTTCAAATCCCCGCCGCAACGCCAGGCATGCCGACGGCGTTCAACAATGCGGCATGGGCGCGCGAGGGCGAATCACTCGGGCCACTCCCCATCGATAAGTACGAGCAGATACGCCAAATGCGGAGGCCGGACTGGAGTGCCCTCGAAATCGAAGAAGCAACCTTCGAGGACCTCGACCCCAAAGCCGTGAAGAAAGCGGTGGAGCTCTTTCTCTCCAAGCACCGGCGGCATTCCGGGGCGTTCGCGGACATGGATGACCGCACGATTCTCGACATGGCAAACCTAACCAGAAACGGCAAGATCACCCCGACGACACTCATCCTGCTCGGAAGGCCAGAATCCACCCGTCTGCTCGATGGGATGAGCCCGCGCATCACCTGGACTCTCTATGCCTCCAATGGATCGGTAACCTCTTACGAGCACTTCAAACCACCCTTCCTTCTCGCGATTGACCAGGTACTCGGGAAAATCCGCAACGAGAAGTACCGGTTCAACGCAAATGGCGCGAGTCTGTTTCCCTTTGAGGCTGACCAGTACGAACCCGAGATCATCAGAGAGCTCCTGAACAACTGTATCGCCCATCAGGACTATTCCATGCAGGGGCGAATCAATGTCGAGGAATTCGAGGATCACCTCGTGTTCCTAAACGAAGGGTCCTTCATTCCGGAGACAATCGAAAATGCGATGCGGCCGGGTTTTAAGCCAAGCTACTACCGCAACCCCTTCCTTTCCGAGGCGATGGTGCAGATGGACATGATTGACACCATCGCCATGGGAATCCCCAAAGTATTCCAGATGCAGAGAAAGCGATACTTCCCCCTACCCACCTACGACCTTTCGGATCCAACCCGCGTGCGCGTAAGCGTCTACGGTAAGACCATCAATGAGAGCTACAGCAGGCTACTCTATGCTAAACCGGACCTTCCGATGGACGTCGTCTACCTTTTGGACAAGGTTCAAAAAGGCGAGGAAATCACGAACGAGGAGGCCGCAGAGCTGCATCGACTCAAGCTTATCGAAGGCAGGTACCCCCATATCTCCATCACGAACGCCCTTGCCTCGAAGACGGGGCAGGAGGTGTCTTACACGCGCAGCAAAGGCCTCAATGAAGAGGCCTGCAAGGCGTTTGTCATTCAGATGCTCTCAGAAACGGGGCCCGCACCACGTGCGAAAATCACCGCCCTCATCAACGATCTTCTCCCCTCGGGCCTTACCGACGCGCAAAAGGCCAAGAAGGTGTCGAACCTGTTAGCGAAGATGAAGAAGGTAGACAAGACCATCGATAGCGACGGAACGGGAAAGACCGCAAGATGGCATGCCCTGTAACATCGTGATGGATCTCACCGTCAGACGCACAGCTTCCAACAGACCGACCGCGATGCGTCTGGGTACCTTACCGGGCGCATCATCTAATATTGGACTCTCTACTTGCATTGGACTCTCTACTTGCGGCATCCATCCCTACCCGACTCTGGATACCGCAAGTGTCCTTTTCGATGGCATCCCCGCGTTTTGTAGTCGGAAAACAGTCGACTCATAGTTGAAAGCTACAAAAAGTGTGTCCTATAAGCCAGTAAATTGCCGAAGCGTTTTTAAAACCCGATCTCCGCAACGATCTTTTTCATCTCGATAGCCCATCCAAGCCGCCCCTCGATGTACCGCAGCCATGCGTCCTGATGGCTCTTAATTGGGTGGCCGGCCTTATAGAAACGCAGGCCCGATGCCTTTTAGCATCAAAGGGCGCCGCCGTCAGCTCGAAGCGTTTTTCGAAGATCCTTGTCCAGTACGCTAGCTTGACCATTCGGACCACTTTTAAGTAAACATCAGCAAGGGCGGCCCGACGTATCGGGAGCTCAAGACCGCCCAGTGTAATCAATCCGCAACGAAAGCGAGCCCTCGGCGCTGTGCCGGGGGCTCGACCCTTCTAGGTTTATATCGTTGAATTGGCTAGCAATATTGCTCGTCGTTAAACGGCGGCTTCGACACCTAGTCCTTCATCCCGAATACTCTGCTCGTCTTCATCGGCTGCGCCCGTGGCCCCCTCCGCTTGGATGGCATCGTAGGCTTCGATGTTCGACTCAAGGATTTCGGCGCTCTCGTTGGCAAGCGCCAGCTTCTTCTGGTGCCTGTTATACAGGCACAAACCCATACTCCCTATGGCAAGCGTTACAGCAGATCCAACAATGCAACCCTGCCACCTTCCTGTGGCAATTCCCCCATTTCTGATGTTTGCGATAAGCGCCCTTGGTCCGCCCGACTCCTTTGCAATATGTGACAGCTGCGCGTAGTCCCAATCCGTCATCGTGTCCTCCTAACTCGACCGCCCGCTGGCTACTTGATTACTTGGGTCAATAATGCAACTGCACAAGTAAACAGTAAATGTCTAAGATATGTCTGCTGCGCTATTTAGAAAGGGTATTCAGACAATGTATGTCCGCCGTTATAAGCCAGAAGATGTGCTTCCAGAACGACTTGCAAGCTTAATGCGGAGTTTCGTCAATACGGACGGTAGAGTTGGCCTCTCGCAAATCGAGCTCGCGAGGCTCATGTACGAAAGGCGTTACGGAGGAGAAAACCAATCGAGCATCGATGCTCAATGCGTAAAGAAGACGGACCAGGCGTGCAAGGCCATAGCGCGAAGGATTAGCCACTTCCTCAAGGGAGACCATTTCCCGAATTGGACTGATTTGGTCGAACTTGCCGATTTCTTCGGAAAACCAATCGGCTATCTAATCGGCGAAACGGACTGCGATTCGTACGAGCTCCAAGATGTCGCCGACATCGTTGGATTGGAGAGCGGGGCAGTCACCGCACTTAAAAGCATCACGGGGAAGGCAAGCGTAGAGTGGCCGCTTGGAAAGACCACGCTGGAGAATGAGAAGCCATCTGCAGGGAGTGCCTTCATTGCCCAGGATATGGTCGAAAAAGCCAACGCAGAACTTAATGCTTGCAGGGCAGCTCTAAATCGCATGCTCACTGCCAGAACTTTCAAAGACTTGCTGATCAGCCTCTCAAATGTTGGTGAGAGTGAATACGAGTTATTGATGACGCGCCTTGATGCGGAGGTGGCGAAACTGCAGAGAGGTGATGATTCCAAAGGCGGTGACGAACCAGTCATGCAGCAGATGGCAAGAAAAGCGCAAGCGAGAGATGCTGGGGTGCGTTTGAGGGAAGCCGAAGGCGCTCTGAAAGCATCTCGCTACGAAGCCTACGAGTTCTACGTTCGGCTCGTCGACGAAATGTTCTCAGATATGGCCAATACCGATATAGTGGCCAAGGCCAAACTCATTGCTGAGAAGCCATGATGTACCCAAGCGTACCAGCCACCTCGGCGCACAGGTACGAGCAGGCCGTCTTACTACTTGCCCACACGGTCCCGTTGCCGCCGACGAGCGACGTGGAGCAGGAATAGAACCACTGCGAACCCGTGATGCCGCTCGTTGGCAGTGCCCATGTCGCGTCCGCGTAAATCATCGTCAGGTATGAATACCCCAAGAACGTGCAGAACAGATTCGTGAGCCTGGACGGGTCGATGCCCCGGAAGTCGATGGTTGCGAAGGTGCACGACGAGAACGCGTAGCCCATCGACCGCACGCCCAAGAGGTTCCCTAGGCCGGAAATGCCTGCAAGGTTCGTGCACGAGTAGGGCAGGTAGTTCGGGTTTAAATACGAGAACGTGACCATGTCCGCCGCAAAGCTCGCGCTCGGCGGGCGCGACTTCCACGCGCAGTAGCCCGAAGACGTCCTGCCGTTGCGCTTGGTCCGACCGCCGCAGTAGGGGCAATAAACGGCCTTCATGGGTACCTCTTCCGAAAGGGTTTTACGGTTCCGGAAAAGGTTATCTACCCGCGAGAACGATAGGCAACCGGACACACATTCTGTCCGAGCGGTAAAAAGCGGGCGCGGATTTTAAACGGCTGAAAAAGGGGCATCGACCTGCTCCGATGCCCCCAAAGCGGACACACTTTTTGTCCTATAAGCCGAAGCCGTTAAGCTTCCTGGCTACAAAAGTCTTGGTCGCGGGGGCAGGATCTGAACCTACGACCTTCGGGTCATGAGAACAGAATATCGATGTTTATCGACACCTTTTGAAGCTCTTTGATACCGTTATATGCGCAGGTAGATTAACATATTTTGATAAAATGCTTGAATCAATGCCATGCCAATTTCGACCAAAATTCGACCAACGATTGCTTGACTTCAACAGTTGCATCGCAAGCGATGCAATATCAGTCCCGCGGTCGCAGGGAGCCGAAAGGCAGCCCCTGCGCCTCGATGAAGCGAAAAAGCTGCTTGAAACCCTGCTGTCACAGGAAATGGACGCGCACAGGATCGGAATGCTTCTTCCGCTCCTCCTCCTTTCTTCCGGGACGCCCGGGCGGCAAGAGCCTATTAAAAAGAGATGGATGGATTTCAAACTTGGCAAATCAAGGCGTAGCTAGTCACTCGCGTCCAAAGCCATTTGCCTAAAAATGAATACCGCTGACCGAAATGGAAAGATGGTAACAACGAAATAGATTAGTCACACTTGTTTTTAAGAACCGTTTGTTCCAGCCCGCCCTGTTTGCAAACACCCCAACTATCATGAAATCCGTAAACAGAGGCGACATCAACACCTGACGCCGGCAAGTATGCGAGTGTCGTCTCTGCCTAAGGGGCAAGCCCCCGAGATTAGTTAGGAGAGGGGAAGAGATGGATAAAGTCAAAACGGCCTTCCAGAACTTTGGCCGCGTTATCGTCGACCCTATTTTGTACCTTTCGGTAACGGGCATCATTTTGGCCATCGCCACGGTATGCTCGCTCGGCAGCGGAGTTGTCGCAGATCTGGGCACGCTGCTCTCCGCGGCAACCAACTCCGCGGTGATCGGCAACCTGCCGGTGATTTTCGCAGTCGGCCTAACGGCAGGCTTCGCAAAGAAGCAAAAATCCAACGCGGCAGTGTTTGGACTTATTAGTTACCTCATGTTCCTGTATGTCAACAACGCCTACCTGACGCTCACCGATCAGCTGGCAAAAGCTGGCGCGATGGGTCTGTATGGCACTGGCCAGGCAACGGTACTGGGTCTTCAAGTTACCGATGTCAACGTCTTCGGCGGCGTACTCATCGGATGCTTCTGCGGTTGGCTCTATAACAAACTGATCGACGTAAAGGTATCGGAGTATATCCGGATTTACGGCGGACCCCGCCTGGCCCTTCTGGCGATGGTTCCGCTGAGCATTGTCTTCGGCATCGGAGCGACTATCGTGTGGCCCCCTATCGCCAACGCCATCAGCAACGCTTCTTCATTCATCGCAGCCTCGGGTGGTCTGGGCGTTTTCATTTACGGCTTCCTGAACCGCGTCCTCGTACCTCTCGGCATGCACCACTTTATGTGGATGCCGTTTGACTACTCCGCGATTGGCGGCACGGCGGTCGTCGCCGGCCAGAGTGTTTCCGGCGCAGCAAACATCTTCTATGCCGAGCTTCCCCATATCGCCGACGGATCCCTCACCACAGTCGACCCCTCTGTCCGCTTTGCCATGTTCGGCTTTGGCAAGGAATTCGTAACCCTCGGCACCGTGCTCGCAATGATTGCGACTTCCCGTCCGGAGAATCGAAAAGCTGTCGCAGCCATGCTGGTGCCCATTTACATCACCGCCATGCTCTCCGGCATCACTGAGCCGCTCGACTTCATGATCCTGTTCGCGTCTCCGATTCTCTGGGTTGCCTACAGCCTGTTCTACGGACTGGGCGAGATGCTCCTGTTTGTCCTGGGAGTCCGCTTGCTTAACATGTACGGTGGCATCGAGCTGCTCACGCTCGGCCTGCCTTTGCCAATGGGCGTCACCAAGTTCCCGATTTACATCGTCTTGGGCATCGTGTTTGCCGCCGTTTCGTTCATCGTTCTGGCGATGGTGATCAAGAAACTCAACCTCATGACGCCCGGCCGTTCCGCAGAGTGGTCTGCAGAGGTCTCCGGAGGCAACAATGCTCTCGAGTCCTCCGGAACTCCGGAAGTCGACGCAAAACAGCAGGAAATGGTGCAGAACATCATCAACGGCCTTGGCGGCAAGGACAATATCAACACCATGGGCTGCTGCATGACTCGTCTCCGTGTCGAAGTCAAAGATCCCGACAAGGTCAACGAAGAGACCATCAAGAAGGCTATCGACAAGGGCCTGTTTAAGAACGGCACCAATGTCCAAATTGTCGTGGGAACCAACGTGCACTCCGTCTACGACCTGCTGCGTCCCATCCTTAATCTGGAAGATTAACAGTCGCGTAATCGATAAGCGATAAGCGAGGAGACCTCATGTTGACCAAAACGTTTCATTCAATCCGAGGCATGTTCGAACGCCTGCTCAACATGTACAAAGAAAAGTCGACAAGGGGTCTTCTCGTACTTATGGCTGCATTCGCATGTGGTTTTATCTGGCCGCTCCTGGGTCTACTCGCTGCGGTTTGGACCCGGCGTTCAGGAAGGCACGCGGACGCAGGCAGCATTGCAGGCATGGCGGCGGTCATCAACATCGCTACCTACTTCGTGCAGATAGTAACCAAGATTGTCTGCAGCTCAATTTGATTTGAAAGGCATGAACAACATGAACGGATACAAGATTGTCATCTGCGGCGGCGGCAGCACCTATACCGCCGGTATCGTCAAAGACCTGATTGATCAAAAGGACGAACTGGGGATTCGTGAGCTTTGGCTCTATGACATCGACAAGGAACGCCAGGACACGGTCGCTGTGGTGGTTAAGGCAGTTATCGATGACCTTGCCCCCGAGATCCCCTTGCATGTAACCGTCGACCCCAAAGAGGCGTTTACAGATGCGAACTTTGTTATGGCGCAGATGCGCGTGGGCGGGCTCAAGATGCGTATCCAGGATGAGCAGATCAGCCTGCGCCATGGCGTAGTCGGCCAAGAGACCTGCGGAGCAGGTGGCATGGCCTATGGCATGAGGACCATCTTCCCCATGTGCGAGCTTGTCGATTTCTGCGAGGAGTACGCCTGCAAGGACTACTGGATCGTCAACTACTCTAACCCCGCTGCCATCGTAGCCAAGGCGATGCACAAGCTGCGTCCAAACGCTCGCATTCTCGACATCTGCGATATGCCGGTAGAGATTGAAGCCCGCATGGCGGAGATTTTGGGCTGCGAACTCGACGACATTGAAGTCGACTACTTTGGCCTCAATCACTTTGGGTGGTATACCAGCGTACGCTGCAAGGGCGTCGACGTTACGGACAAGCTCAAAGAGCACGTGCGTAAGTACGGTTACATTTCCGAGGCAAGCCTCAATGACGCATTGGTAAAGGACCCAGACTGGGCCCACACCTTCAAGAATGCGGCAACGATTTCTACGCTATTCCAGGATTACCTCCCCAACACCTATTACCAGTATTACCTGTTGCCCGATGCCTGCGTGGAGTACATGGACATCAATAACACGCGTGGCATGCAGGTCGTAAACGGCCGCGAAAAGCGTATCTTCGACGCATCTGCGGCGCTTAAGCGCGGTGAAAAGGTCGATCTCACGCAGTTCTACGTAGGCGTCCACGGCAGGTTCATTGTCGATGTCGTCAAGTCCCTGGCGAAGGATTTGCGCCATCGCCAGCTGGTGATTGTGCCCAATAATGGCGCAATCGAGAATCTCTCGGACGACGCGACCGTCGAGATTCCGGCGTACATCACCGATCGAGGAGCCGAACCGGTCCGCGTCGGGAAGATTCCCCGCTTCTACAAGGGCCTTATCGAGCAGCAGGATGCCTGCGAGGGCCTTGTGGTCGAGGCCGTTATCGAGGGCTCCTACCAGAAGGCACTCGAGGCCTTCACCCTCAATCGCACGATTCCCTCAGCGCGCGTGGCTAAGGAAGTCTTGGACGACATGATCGAGGCGAACAAGGGCTATTGGCCTGAGCTGAAGTAGAGAAGCCATCCAGATAGCAAAAGCACAAAAGGTGGCCTCAAGGCAAAATGCTTTGGGGTCACCTTTTGTATGACTAAATCTCCGCAAAACTCGTAAAGATGAACGAATCGGCCTCGTGTTTTACACGATAGTTCTCTTGATAATCCTGATTGAATATAAGCGAATAAATAACCTGAAGCGTATACGTGAGCGAGATCATGGAAGAGTAATTGGCAACCTTTCCAATCACGCGCTCTGATTTTGGAATGAGCAAGACAGTGTCGCATTGCCTGGCGAGCGCCGAATCAGAAAACGCCGTGATTAAACACGGCTTGATTCCGCGCTCGGAAAGAGCGGCGGCGTATTTGGAATAATCATAGTGAATGCCGCTGTAGCTTAGGAATAAAAACAGGTCGCCGGGCCTACCGTTCTTAACGTGCAGTGTCTGCAGGCCACCGTCGTCCGCCATGGTGACATGACGATCGAGCTTGAGAAGATTGTTGCGAAAGATACATCCCGCCAGATAGCTTTCCCCTTTAGCAAAGATGTAAATTCGCGGGGCGCTAAGAACTGCCTTGGCGATTATGCTCAATTTGGCGCTATCGAGCTCGATTTTCGTTTGATCTATGACGCCCTTCAGGAGATTTGCAAGGTTGCCCTCGATGGCCTCAATTGAATCGGTACTGCCAAAAGGACGATTGTGATCGACAGTGGCAGCCAGAAGATAGTCTCCGCTTATCTCCTGGATGAGCTGCATGATCAACTCTCGATAGCCGCTTAGGCCCAATTTCTTACAAAAGCGGATGATTGTCGCGTTCGAGGTGTAAGTCTCCTGTGCGAGCTTTGCCATAGTGAGGGTCTTAAGGTCGCCGGTATGATTGAGCAGATAGGTAGCAATGGCTCGGTCGGTTTCATTAAAAGACGCGCTGTTACGCAGGCTGTCAAGAATCATGGTCGCTCCGATCGCTTTAGTTTGCCACTTAATTATGTCATTATCAAAACGACGGGCAGCTCTTCATGCGCTGACTCATGTCCTGCAATCTCTCTTCTGATATTCCGCATGCTTCGGCAACATTATTTGTGCGGAGCGCATCGCTCAAGTCGCAGCGAACAGATACGAAGAAGTTCGATTGCCAGAATTCATTGCCCGCGTTGAGACGCAGAGACAGCCTCCGAACAAGCTACATGCGGACTTGAGACAGCATAGCGCTCGCCCGTCGGCATCCTACAACCCGTATCCCCCACTCCCCTGTTTCCGTGTTGAGAGCAATAGACGGGGTTCCAAGGGGACTCGTCCCTTTGGCGCGCAAGGTCCGGGGGCGGCGCAATCCATCCCCGGCACTATTATTAGCTAAGGACCGCCGAAACTCCTCCCAATTGGAGTTTATCGGTCGATAAGTCAAGCCGACCGGCCCGCGATTATCAATGGTTTATTTGCTTCACATAATAAATTGACTCAGGATTCACCCGCAATTCACCCGCAAAGTAAACCGATAAAGAAAAAGCTCGGAAGCAATTTTGCTTCCGAGCTGCAAGTTCTTGGTCGCGGGGGCAGGATTTGAACCTACGACCTCCGGGTTATGAGCCCGGCGAGCTACCAGACTGCTCCACCCCGCAATGTCTGGGCGCTTCATGTGCGCAAGAAAGAATATTACGCGGGAGTTCGGTAAGCGGCAAGGAAAATCTCGTAGAGCATAATTCCTTCATATTTAAAACCCCTCAGCCCCTATCACCGTAAACGAATCGCAGCCGAGCGCCGTCGGCGGCGCGTATACAATGGTGCGCGTCCTTTTATGCCAACACTGGGAGTAGACATGCTGCTCGCTATCGATATGGGAAACACGCAGACGGCCATGGGCCTGTTTGACGGAGACGAGCTGGTGCAGTCGTGGCGTATGCCCACCGACCGCTCCTATACCGCCGACGAGATCCACGTGCGCCTGATGGGTTTCTTTAAGATGTACGGCCTTTCGCTCGATGCGGTCGACGCAATCGCCTTTGCGGGCGTGGTGCCGCAGCTCTCGCGCGAGTGGCACGCCGTGGCCGACCGCATTGCCGCGGACGCCATCGTCATCGGGCCGCAGACGGCCGCGGTGACCAAGCTGCGCGCGGCGCGCCCCCAGGCCGTAGGTGCCGATCGCGTCGCCAACGCCGTTGCGGCCGAGACTTTCTACGGCGCGCCGGCAATCGTGGTGGACTTTGGCACCGCGACCAATATCGACGTCATCGATGAGGACGGTTATTACATTGGCGGAGCGATCGCGCCGGGCATCCGCATCTCCATGGACGCGCTTGCCGCCCGTGCCGCCAAGCTCGCCAGCGTGCCGCTCGAGGCGCCCGAGCACGCCATCGGCCGCGATACCGAGGAGTGCATCAAGGTCGGCGCCGTAACGGGCGCCGCCGCCATGGCTGAGGGCCTGGTCGCGCGCATGAAGCGCGAGCTGGGCCGCGAGGATGCCACCGTTATCGCCACGGGCGGTCTCGCCAGCATCGTCGCCGATTCGACCGATGCCTTCGACGTGGTCGACGGACAGCTCACCATCAAGGGTATCTGCGAAATCTACCGCCGCATGCAGAAGCTGGGATAGGACAGGGGCTTAAGTCGAGCACGAGCGCGAGCGGCGAACTAGGCAACGCATCGGCCCTATTCCTCAAAATCGAAAGATTTTCAGTTTTGAGGAATAGGGCTTTCTGCTAGGCCTCGTCGCACAGCCACCTCGCCAGGTCCACGATCTGCACCCCATTGCGGTCCGTGGCCTCGTGATGCGTGCGGGCGAGAATCATCTTGGGGTACGCGTCGCCAATGCTCAGCAGTGGTGAAATCTCGCGTTCAAATGTCTTATCCGAGCTGATGTCGTCGCTCACCTGAATGTAGAGCTTCTCGCTTCGCTTGATTGCCACAAAGTCTATTTCCTTTTTATAGAGCACACCGACGTATACCTCATATCCGCGGCGCAGCAGCTCGATTGCCACCATGTTCTCGTACACGCGACCCCAGTCCATATCGCGTGTACCGAGCAGTGCGTATTTGAACGCGTGGTCTGCCAGGTAATACTTCTCGCCGCTCCTAAGGTATTTCTTGCCGCGAATGTCATATCGACGAACTTTATAGAAGGCAAACGCATCGCACAGGTACCCCATGTACGCACCGACCGTCTTGTTCGTTATCTTTAGCCCATCCGCGTTCAAAACATCCGTAATGTTGCGCGCCGACGTTATGTTGGAGACGTTGTCCATCATGTAATCGGCAATGCGCAGCAGCGCCGATTCGTTTCTCACGTTATGCCGCTGCACGATATCTCTCACAATGAGCGTTTTGAAGACATTGGAGAGATATTGATAGCGCTGCTCCTGCAGTGGATAAGGGTAAGAGCCAGACATGCCGCCGGTTCTCGCGTACTCATCGAAGTCGCGGTCAACCTCGCCCTCGTCGCCATAGGAGCGATACTCTTCAAACGAGAATGGGAAAACCTCGATCTCGAACGTGCGCCCCGTAAAGAGCGTCGACAGGTCGCTTGACAGCAAAAAGGCGTTCGATCCGGTAATGAAAATATCGTACTGCTCGGATGCATGGAGGCTGTTGATCGCGCGTTCAAAGCCGTCGCACATCTGAACCTCGTCGATAAGCAGGAAGTTTTGCTTGTCGGACACTCGATGCTCTTTTACATAGGCGAGCAGGGCATGATATTCGAGCAGGCTCTCGAACTCGTCGAGGTTGTAATTGATATGGATGACATTCGAATTGGACAGATTTACCTCCACGTAATCGCGGAGGGCCTCGAGCAATTTTGACTTGCCGCTACGGCGAATGCCCGTTATGACCTTGATATCCGGCACGCCAATAAGGCTCGTCAACGTGTCCATATATGACGTTCTATTGATGAGTTTCATTGGTGCCTCCCTGCGGTCTTCTATCGCTATTCCTCAAAAACGAAAATTTTTCAGTTTTGAGGAATAGGCTCTGCAACGAATATACCTCGTTAAAGGCCGAGCTGGCTTAATTCTATTCCTCAAAATCGAAAGATTTTCAGTTTTGAGGAATAGGGTGCTGACAACCCATTCCCCAGACAAGCAAGACCCTCCCCGGCACTGCCGAGGAGGGTCTTGTTATCATCGCTATCTTTGAACGCGGGCGCCTCGCGTTACAGTCCGCGAATCCGTACGGCCTCGGGCGGAAACTCCTGCTCGCCGGCATCAGTCTTGATGGTCGCGCGACCCCAGATGTCCAGGCCCGCAAACACACCGACCGCAAGCGGCAAACCGTTGGGCGACACCGCCGCGACCTGACGACCCAGCAGTGGCACCATGTCAAAGTACTCGCCCAGCACCGGAGCCAGCGGGCCGGCAGCGCCCTGCGGGGTGTTCGCGACGGCAGCCCAGGTATCCACGCGGGCCAGCACGGCGGCGGCCAATGCCTCGACCAGCGCCTCATCTGCCATATCCACGCCAAGCTCACCCAGCGCCGCACGCTCAATATCAACCGTCGCCGCGGCAAACATGCCCGCAGCACCGGCACCGCCGTTCACGGTAACACGCGCGAGCGACGTCTCAAACGTAGGCGCACCGCACACGATATCGCTCGGCCACTGGATACCCACCTTGCCGGCAAGGCCCAACCCCGGCGTCGAAGCCGTGCCCACGAGCGCATCCATCATGCCCATCGCGGCCACAAACGGCAGGCCGTGGAAGGCGTGCATATTCACATCGGGGCGCACGACCAGCGAAAACGTCAGCGAAGCATCGCCCGCGCTCCACGCGCACCAGCCCGCGGACACGCCCTCGCGGCCCGCGTCACGCGCCGCGTCGAGCTCGGTACCGGCGGCAACAGCATTCATCTCGATCATCTACATACGCCCCAATTCGCCCACGATATGGCCCACGCGATCCTCGGGCTCCTTGACCTCGACGCCGTTGTAGCGGAAGAACCGCGCCGGGTCGTGCATCAGGTCCTCGAGCGGCACCAGCACAAAGTCGCGCTCGCCGATCAGCGGATGCGGCAGGCGCAGTTTTTTGCCGCCGTGGGTCTCGCCATCCATCCACAGCAGGTCCAGGTCGATAGTGCGCGGGCCGTTGGCCTTGGCCTTTTTGGAACGGTCGCGGCCCAGCTCGGCCTCGATCTTCATGAGCTCGTCGAGCAGCACCAGCGGCGCCAGCTCGGTCTTGATCTCGATGACGGCGTTGGCGAACGCGTCTTGGCGCGTCTCGTAGGCCGGCTCGCTCTCGTAGATGCGCGAGCAGTTGGACACGCAGGTGAGCGGAATCTCGGCGATCATGTCGCGCGCGGCGCGGATGTTGTCACAGCGATGCCCCAGGTTGGAGCCCACGGCCACAAACGCGCGGCGCGGCTGCGGCTTGGCAACGGCCCAGTAGCCGTTCAGGAACTGCGCAAAGCCGGCGACGTCGTGCACGCGCACGATGTTGGCGCCGGCCTGGATCGCACCCAGGCACACACCAAACGTGGCGGCATCGCGCTCGGCGGCCTCGGTCACGCCCGAGACGGCGCCCACAAAGCGCTTGCGCGACACGGCGCACATGAGCGGATAGCCCAGCGATGCCATCTTGGCGGTCTCGCGCTGGATGACGATATCCTCGTTAGCCGACTTGCCAAAGCCCGGACCGGGGTCGATGCAGATGCGGTCACGCGACACGCCGGCATGGATGAGCGTGCGGGCCTGGTCGGAAAGGAATCCCATGACGCGGCGCATGATGGGCGCCGAATCGGGCAGGGTAAAGCGGCGGAGCTGCGAGGTGGGCACGTAGGCTTCCTCGCGGCGGGCGCTGCGGCGCATCATGGCGACCAGGTGGTCGCTGGGCTCCGGCTCCGTCTCGGCGGCAGCGGGCGTGACCTCGGGCGCGACGGTCTCGGCGGCGGGGGCAGCCTGCTCAGCGGCCGGCGTCTCCTGTTCGGCTGCGGGCTCGGCTGCGGGCTCCGGGTCGCCAAACGGCAGCGAGGGCTGCACCACGCCGCCCGGAAGCTTGGCCTCCGACTTAGGCTCGCCCAGCAGCTTGCCACGACGGCGGCGGCCCGGCTTTTCGGCCTCGCGCGCGGCCTCGGCAGCCGCTTCGCGCGCCTTCTCGGCAACAAACGCCGCGGCCGAGGTATCGAGCTGCACCGTCGCGTGCGTACGCGCGGGAGCAGCGACCTCGCCGGCGTGCATCACGATGACGCCGCAAGCGCTCGTCTTAACAAACTCGACCATCTTGGGGTCGGTGAAGCCGGTCACGTCGTTGACGATCGAGGCTCCGCAGCGCACGGCCGCCTTGGCAACCGCCACATGACGCGTGTCAATCGAGACGATGGCGCCCTCCTTGGCCAGTGCGCGCACCACGGGCAGCACACGGCGGGCCTCCTCGTCGGGGTTGACCGGGGTAAAGCCGGGGCGCGTGGACTCGCCGCCCACGTCGATGATGTCGGCACCGGCGTCGAGCATCGCCAAGCCGTACTCAATCGCGGCATCCGGATCGAAGTGCTCGCCGCCATCGCTAAACGAATCGGGCGTCACGTTGAGGACGCCCATGATGCGCGGACGGTCAAAGCTGAGCTCGTACTTTCCGCACCGCCATGTCTTGCTATCGTTCGCCATGAACATCCTCCTAAAATGCCCCCGCCGCCGCGCTCGGGCGCTGGCGGCGGGGTCGCTTTGCAATCAGTCTTTCTATTGTATCCGCGCACGCGGGCTAGAACGCAAACGCGGCCGCGATGTCGCAAGAAATCAGCAGGTCGGCATTTGCATCCTGATCGGTGGGCGCCAAATTGCAAATGGCCAGCGTATCGCCGGTAAAGTAGCGCGTGAGGCCCGCCGCCGGGTACACCACGAGCGAGGTTCCGCCCACGATGAGGGCATCGGCCGCGGCAATGGCGGCAACGGCGCCGGTGAGCACGCGCTCGTCGAGCGGCTCTTCGTAGAGCACCACGTCGGGCTTGATGCGGCCGCCGCACACGGGACACACGGGCACGCCCGCGGCATCCTCGTGCTCGCGCGCGCAAATCCAATCGGCACCATAGACCGCGCCGCACGCCTGGCAGATATTGCGGTGGACCGAGCCATGCAGCTCGAACACGCGCTGCGAGCCGGCCGCCTGGTGCAGGCCGTCGATGTTTTGCGTCACCACGGCACTGAGCTTGCCCGCGCGTTCCAGCTCGGCCAGCTTGGTGTGGCAGCGATTAGGCTTGGCGCCAGGCGCGATCATCTTGGTGCGGTAAAAGTCGAAGAACTCGGCCGGGTGTGCCTTGTAAAAGCTGTGCGAGAGCATGGTCTCGGGAGGATAGGAAAACTGCTGGTGATACAGGCCGTCCACGCTGCGGAAATCGGGAATGCCGCTTGCCGTGGAAACGCCCGCGCCGCCAAAGAACACCACGCGCTCGTGGGTATTGAACAGCTCCGCCAGCGCGGCGGAGGCCTGCTTGGGATCTGTTATCGCTTGCGTCATGTTTGTCCTCCGTCCATGTTGGTCGGACAGCGTTGAGCGACGTCCCAGCATGCGTCCTTTAAGTCAGCATGCGCGGAGCCCACCCCGCCCCTGTTGC
Organism: uncultured Collinsella sp.; assembly: GCA_902494765.1. Classification (GTDB taxonomy): domain Bacteria; phylum Actinomycetota; class Coriobacteriia; order Coriobacteriales; family Coriobacteriaceae; genus Collinsella. Next base: position 24,162 of record CABUUK010000007.1, on the reverse strand, counting down.
GCTAATCTTAAGCCTGCCAACCCCGTCGAAAGGACACCATGCCTCAGACTTACACTTTCGCCTCGTGGAACGTCAACGGCCTGCGCGCCGTGCTCAAAAAGGACCCGAGCTTTATCCAGATCGCGCAAGAACTCGACGTCGATATCCTGGCGCTGCAAGAGACCAAGCTGCAAGAAGGCCAGGTTGATATTGACCTGCCCGGCTATCACCAAACCTGGAGCTACGCCGAGCGCAAAGGCTATTCGGGCACCGCGGTCTTTAGCCGCCAGGAGCCGCTACGCGTGCTGCGCGCCGACGCGCTGCTGCCCCATGCCGGCGAGGGCGCGGCGGCCGAGCTGATGGCCCAGGCCGCGACCGAGGGCCGTGTCTGCGCGCTGGAGTTTGACAAGTTTTGGTTCGTGGACGTCTACACACCCAACGCTCAAAACGAGCTCGCGCGCATCGATGTGCGCATGGCGTGGGACGACGCTTACCGTGGCTTTTTGAGCGCGCTCGAGCACGAGACCGGCAAGCCTGTCGTGACCTGCGGCGACTTTAACGTGGCGCACGAGGAGATCGACCTTAAGAACCCCAAGTCCAACCGCGGCAACGCCGGCTTTTCGGACGAAGAACGCGGCAAGTTTACCGAGCTGCTCAACGCCGGGTTTACCGATACCTGGCGCGCGGCAAACCCCGACGTCGAGGGCGTCTACAGCTGGTGGAGCTACCGCTTTAATGCCCGCAAGAACAACGCAGGCTGGCGCATCGACTACTTCCTGGTAAGCGACGCAATCGCCGACAACGTACGCGACACCGGTATCCGCGGCGACATCTTTGGCAGTGACCACTGCCCCGTCACCCTCACGCTAGAGCTCTAGCCCCAAGTAATTCCTGGGGGACGGAGGAAAACAGATCATGTGACCCCTCTCCCCCTATAAGCTGCGGTGGAATAGTTCCTGTTTGGGCAGCAAATAGCCAAAAACGAGAACTATTCCACCGCAAGTTCGCGAGGAAACGCGAAATGCCTTACAGCCCGTATTTCACGACGACACGGTTAATGCGACGGCACCAAGGCTTGTACAAGGCGGCCAAGAACACGCAGGTCGCAAAGCCGTGCGTAATATCGAACGGCACTGCCGTGGCAAGACGCGCCACGGCACCCGCCCAAGTAAGCGGCTGCACAAAACCAATGATGTCATACGCGTTGATCACCACGCCGTACAGCAAACCCGAAGCAAAGCCGTAGGTCAGTAGCGCCGGCATGCGCACGGTGCCATCGGCGCGGTCGAATGCACCCGCATGCGCCAGCGCACCGCCAACATAGCCAACCAGGCCCCAGGCATACATCTGCCATGGCGTCCACATGCCCTGTCCAAAAAAGAAATTGCTGGTCAGCGCCGCCAGCGCGCCAACCATAAAGCCGTTACGACGACCGAGTGTCGCCCCGGCGATAATGGCAATGGCGCTCACGGGTTTAAAGTCGGGAATGGGGCCAAACAAGATGCGCCCCGCCGCGGCCAACGCCGCCAGAACCAGCGTTGGCATAATCTGGCGCAGACCCGGTCGCGACGCCTCGTAGCCCGCAAAGAACAGCGCAAGCACCAGTGCTACCACGACCAGCATGGCAAGCGCCGCGTGCTCAACACCCGACAGTAACGCCGTAGCCATCACCACCGGCACCGCCAACAACAGCGGGATCTCCAGTTTTGCGAGCAAGCGCGAGAAACGACAGTCCGTCATCCCATCACGCCCTATAGAACACGTTGTCGGCAAAGAAGTCGGCCGGGGACTCCATGCAGGCAATTTCGCCGTCGAACATCATGGCAACGTCGTCGGCAACCTGCTCGGCGAAGTCCAGGTCGTGCGTGGCCATGATGACGGTGCCGCCGGCTTGCGCATGCTCGCACAGGGCGCGGGCGATAATGCGGCGGCTCGCCAGGCCCAGCCCCTTCGTAGGCTCGTCGAGCAGCAGCAGCTCGGGGCCGATCAGCAGCAGCTTTGCCAGTGCAAGCAGCTGGCGCTGTCCGCCCGAGAGGTCGTAAGGGTGGCGCGTCTCCAGGCCGTCCAATCCCAGTTGCGCCGCGCGCTCCCGGGCCGCGTCCTCGTCATATCCGCAGGTCGAAGCCCATTCCATCAGCTCGTCGCGCACCGTCTCGGCAACCAGCAGGGCCTTGGGGTTCTGCGGCAGCAGCGCAGCCGAGGCCACCCCGCGCACCATGTGACCACGCTGCAGCTTGGCAGTCTTGGCCAGCACCGAAAGCATCGTCGACTTGCCGCAGCCGTTACCGCCCACAACCGCATGCACCGCGCCAGCCGAAAACGACGCATCGAGCCCGCGCAGCACCCAGCCGGACGCTCGATCGTAGCGAAACCAGCCTTCCGACAGGGTGGTAGCCAACCCGCCGTGCATTTTTTGGAGTATTCTGCTTCCATCCGTGCGCGAGAAGGCTCCCGAGCCGTTCTCGAGCGACGTTTGCGCCACAAATTCGGACGATTTGTCCAATTCTGAACTTTTTTTCGCGCTCGATACGTCCCCGGGCGGCTCCAGAGAGCCCAAATTGTCCTCACGCCTGCTGAATACTCCTTTATTTGCACATCGGATGGCACCCCACCCCAACATGTCATCGGAAAACAGCGATTCTCGGCGTCCCAAAGAAGCCATATCCGCCACCTCGCGCACGCGACCGTCCTCAATCCGGTACGCACACGTCGCGTATTCGAGCATTGGGCGCGGCTGATGCGTCGCCACAACAACCGTGCAGCCCAGCTCGCGATTCACACGAAACAGCGCGTGCAGGAAATTCTTCTCCGCAACCGGATCAAGCTGAGACGTGGGCTCGTCGAGCAGCAGCACGCGCGGGCGTAATGCCAGCACAGCCGCCAGCGACAGCAGCTGTTTGCGTCCGCCCGAAAGCGTATCGGTGTCGCGGTGGAGCCAATCTTCCAGCCCAAAGAAATAGCTGGCCTCAGCTACGCGATGGCGCATCTCATCACGCGCTAGCCCCAAGTTTTCCAGGCCAAACGCCATCTCGTGCCACACGGTTTCGCACACGATCTGGTTCTCGGGATCCTGGAACACATAACCCACGCGCTCCGCCGATGCCCGCACATCCATGTCGGCGACGGGCTCGCCCAGCACGCGCAGCTCGCCGGAGCGCGTACCCGCCGGCGCGATCTCGGGCTTGAGCAGCGACAGCAGCGTCGACTTGCCCGAACCGGTACCGCCAACAAGCAGCGCAAACGCACCTTGGGGAACAGACCAGTCGAGTCCCTCGAGCACCGCAGCATCAGCATCGGGGTAGGCAAAGCTCAGGCTCCGCACCTCAATCGCCGGCATATCCGGGCCGCACGCAGCGCCCGACACCGGGCCCCTATCCAACCGAGCCATCAGCCAAACCTCTTCTCATCAATCGCGTGCAACGCGCAAGGCAGCACCATCCAGGCAGCGTACACGACATAGCCCGGCCACGGCGCCGGCACCGAGAGCTGCGGATAAAACGAATACTGTGTCGTCGCGGTCCATGCCACCGCCACGGCAGCCGCGCCAAACAGCGCAAGCAAAACCAACGCGGCAACATCGCTGCGCCTTAGCCGATACCGCGCGTACGTCGTGCGACGCGTCGCGGCGCCCCACCCGCGCGAGCGCATCGCGTCCGCGCGCTCCAGCGAATCTTCCATGCCCCAGCCCATCAACACACTCGATGCCCGCAGGCGCGAGCGCACGGGGTCGGCCGGCGCGCGGCCCGGCACATCAATCGCATCTTGCACCGCCAGCACCGTGCGGCCGCGGCGCAAAAACTGTGGAATAAGCCGCATGCACATCGAGATCATGAGCGCGATCACCGGCGCGGCGTTACCCAGCAGCGCGAGTACCTTGTCGTATTCGAGCATCGACGCCGCGGCCTCAAACCACAGCACGCTCGCCACAAACAGCCCACCCATGCACAGGCCGTATACCATGCTTTCCAGATACACCGCGCGCATGCCAATACGGAACAGTTCCGTCGAACCCGAAGCGCTAAACAGCGGATTGACCAGCGCGATAATCAAAATCACCGGCAGCTGCCAGCGAAGTGCGCCCAGCGTGCGGGCAGCCCCACGCGTCGCAAATCCATACGCCAGCCCGCCCGCAAGCGACAGCGCGATCAGCACCGGTTGCATCGAGAACATGGTGAGCCCCAGCGTCAGCACTATATAGAGTGCCGGCACAGCCGGATGCGACATCGAGAATGCCGCGACGGGCTCGCCGCCAAACTCCTCTCGTATGTTGTCCACGGGCACCCCCGTCCCCTCGCTCAAACGACAGCTCCGCAGCACCGCCAACGCCGCACGCAAGCAGTGCAAACGCCATGCCGGCGGCGCAAGCCTCAACCGCCGCAATCCAATCGTTACGCGCTCATCATATGCCTGCGGTATCATATTGCGCCGTGTATCGTTTCCAAACACACGTCTCTATAACGTAACAGGAGATCACATGGACGCAACCGCAATTATCCTCGCTGCCGGCGAGGGCACCCGCATGAAGTCGAACCACTGCAAGGTTTCGCACAAGATCCTGGGCAAGCCCATGGTTCAGTGGATCGTCGACGCCACCATCAAGGCCGGCTGCAGCCGCGTCGTGGTCGTCATCGGCAGCCACGCCGACGAGATGCGCGCCCTCATCGACGGCGCCTACGCCAGCAGCGCCACCAAGGTCGAGTGCGTCGAGCAGACCGAGCGCCTGGGCACCGGTCACGCCGTGAAGGTCGCGCTCGAGGCCTGCGGCATCACGCAAGGCCCCGTCGTCGTGCTCAACGGCGACCTGCCGCTCATCACCGCCGACACCGTCGCCAAGTTCGCGCAAACCGTCGCCACCGGCGAGCTCGCCTGCACCGTCATGACCATGACCCCGCCCGACCCCTTCGGCTACGGCCGCATCAAGCTGGGCGCCGATGGTCAGATCGAGCGTATCATCGAGCAGAAGGACTGCACGCCCGAGCAGGCCGCCACGTTGCTCGAGTGCAACGCCGGCTGCTACGCCTTTGACGGCGCGCAGCTCGCCGCCCACATTAACGAGATCGGCAACGACAACGCGCAGTCCGAGTACTACCTGCCCGACATGCTCGAAATCCTCAAGGGTCACGGCCAGGCGGTCTCCATCTTCCACTGCGATGACTACCGCGACGGCCTGGGCGTCAACAGCCGCATTCAGCTCGCGCAGCTCACCGCCATCGCGCGCGACCGCATCAACGAGCACTGGATGGCCGAGGGCGTCACCTTCATCGACCCCACGCAGGCCTGGATCGGCCCCGACGCCACCATCGGCCGCGACACCGTCGTGTGGCCGCAGACGCACCTGATCGGCCACGTCACCGTGGGCGAGGAGTGCCAGCTCGGCCCCAACAGCCGCCTCACCGACACCACCGTCGGCAGCGGCTGCACCATCGATGAAACCATCGCCATCGAGGCCGTCATCGAAAACGGCGTCGACTGCGGCCCGCGCGCCTACCTTCGCCCGGGCACCCACATGCTCGATGGCTCCAAGGCCGGCACGCACGTGGAGATCAAGAAGTCCACGATCGGCGAGGGCTCCAAGGTGCCGCATCTGTCCTACATCGGCGACACCACCATGGGCTCCGGCGTCAACGTCGGCGCCGGCTCCATCACCTGCAACTACGACGGCGTTCACAAGCACAAGACCGTCATCGGCAAGGATGCCTTCATCGGTTCCGACACCATGATGGTCGCGCCCGCTCAAATCGGCGACGGCGCGCTCGTGGCCGCCGGCTCCGTCATCACCGAGCCGGTCCCGGCAGACGCACTCGGTCTGGGTCGTGCCCGTCAGGTAAATATTGAGGGCTGGGCCGCCGATTATCGCCGCCGTCTGCACGAGGACGACGAGGTATAACGTTTTATCAAGCATCTAAGGAGCCGTTTCCATGAGGACGGCTCTTTTTTTCTATGCTGACCTGCGCGACCGGATGAGTGGTCGGTTCGTGTCCGTTGACGGTAAAGACGTTATCAAGACTCGATAAACCCCGTCGCGCGGTTACAATGCAACAAGGCATCTATATGGCATTCGATATAAAGGAGAAGGGTAATGCCGATTAATGATCCCGAGAAGTCGGAGAATATGCGCAAGTCCATCCGCGTGTATTCCGGTTCCTCCAACCGTCCCCTCGCTCAGAAGATTGCTGAGTTCCTTGGGGTCGAGCTTTCGGGCCTTACGCTAAAGCAGTTCGCCAATGGTGAGATTTACGCCCGCTACGACGAGACCGTCCGCGGCGCCGACGTCTTCCTGATTCAGTCCGTGGCCGGCGGCAACGTCAATGACATGCTCATGGAGCTGCTCATCGCCACCGACGCTGCCAAGCGCGCATCCGCCCGCTCCATCACCGCCGTTATCACCCACTACGGCTATGCCCGCCAGGACCGCAAGGCCGGCCCGCGCGAGCCCATCACCGCCCGCCTCGTCGCCAACCTGCTCGAGCGCGCCGGCGTCAACCGCATCATCACCCTCGACCTGCACCAGGGCCAGATCCAGGGCTTCTTCGATATCCCGGTTAACCACCTGTCCGCACTGCCGCTGTTTGGCCAGTACTACAACGACATGCACTTCGACACCGACAACCTGGTTGTCGTCTCCCCCGATGTGGGCCGCGCCAAGGCCGCCAAGAAGCTGTCCGACATGCTCGGCTGCGACCTGGCCATCGCCCACAAGGGCCGTCCGCGCCACAACGCCGCCGAGGTCATGGGCATCATCGGTGACATCAAGGGCAAGACCTGCATCATCAACGACGACATGATTGACACCGCAGGCACCCTGTGCGCCAACGTCAAGGAGCTCAAGGCTATGGGCGCTGGCGACATCTACGTCTGCGCCACCCACGGCATCTTCTCCGGTCCGGCCATCGAGCGTCTGAACGACGCCCCGATCGTCGAGTGCCTCGTCACCGACGCCATTCCCGTCCAGGTCGGCGGCAAGATCAAGACCATCTCGGTCGCCGAGGAGTTCGCTCAGGCCATCTCCGCCGTTTACCACGAGGAGCCTGTCTCCACGCTCGTCGGCGGCGACTTCGCGCTGTAATCCAACGCGCATCGCATCCTCTTTGATGCTTTTAAAGGGTCGGAAGCTCGCTTCCGACCCTTTTTCTATCCCTCGCCAACCTTCCCTGGACAATTAGTTCAGATACGTATTTTTTAAAGCTCCAAAGGGCCGTTCGGAGCCTTCTGAGCTCCCCGGCGGATGCCATGCCGCCCAAAGCTCATCTTTTTCGAGTACAACCGCGGCATCTTTACCCTCAAATCGCCCTCGAAGGCCCTTAGAAACGTCTCGAACGCCCGCCACCTTATACGTATCTGAACTAACTGTCCAGTAGCTATCGTCAACCTTCGCGGCAGAGCTCAATTTCCCGCAATCCCCTCAACCGATTCCACCGATTTCATAACACCCAGCCGTTCGTGGCGCGCAGCGCCCCGCTGAACGAAAAGAACGGCATGGCGGTCGCATTCTGCCGCCAACTTAGTACGTTATAGCTATGACGACCGTGATTTCACATTTCTCCGCCCTCCGCGCAATTCGTCGCGCACGACGGGCGTACTCTGCCCTACCCTGGGACTCCGTTGATAGCGAACAGCAAGCACAGGCCTTGGCTGGCTGCATTCCCAACAATGACGCGATAGACTTTGGCGCACTTTCGATACTCGACGCCTGGAATGAAGATGATTCCGAACTGCTCGATCTTCTCGTTTCAAACGAAGACAACAGACGCCCCGACAAGCGACTTCTTCAGCATATTCTCTCCGCTTCGCTTCCTGAAGGTGCAATTATGCACGTCGAGGCCGACATCTACGCAACGTCTCCTGCCATGACAGCCATGCTTTGTTCCAAGAATGAATCAGTCGCCAAAACCTTGATGCTACTCATGGAACTGCTCGGAACCTACTCCCTTCCCCCCGGGGCAACATACCCCATTGCCTATGACGCCATCTGGCCCAAGGGCGATGACTGCGCAGCGACGGGCGATCTTGATTGCTTGGGCGACCAGTCGGCGACCGAACAACAGAACGAGACCCGCTACGAACAGGCACACTACAAATGCGAGCCCGCCACAACTATCGAAGAGCTCGAGGCGGTCGCACGCTTCGCCAAAAGTAGCTCATACACCTCGTTTCGCACGGCAGTCAATCTCGCCCGACCCGGATCTGCATCCCCAGCCGAATCCCTAATGTTTGCCGTTCTCGGAGCGCCCATGCGCTTTGGCGGATTCGGATGTTGCAGCCTGCCCATGGGAGGCCTGCTACTCAACTATCGAATCGACTTCGACACTCTTGCGGTCAACATGTCCTCCGGCATCCCTTACGCCATCTGCGACCTATATTGCCCGGACGCCGGAGTCGACAACGAATACAACGGAATTGGGCATGAGCTTCAAAACGCTCGCATCCACGATGGCAATCGAAATAATGGCCTCAAGGCAATGGGCATCCACGTCCTGGTTATCAATCGCGACCAAATGAAAGACCTTGTTGCACTCGAAGCCTTCGCCCAAACGATGCATCGACTCGCGGGAGTCCGATTCCGATACCGTATCAAGGGCTATCGCAAGCGTCAGGCCGCTTGGCTCAACGCCCTGCGGGCCGGAATCGGCCTTGCGCCGGTCTAAACGGCGAATCACCCGTGCACCGTCGAGCAGGGCTGGACAGTTAGTTCAAATACGTATAAATGGACACATTGAATTAGGCTGTTTTGCAGTTATCTCTATACCATTCGCCCGATTTGAAGGCAGGGTAGACTTCAAAACAGCGTCATATGGACTAACTAAAGCTCCAAAACAACGTATCGGCATTGAATCGAGCAATTCGAGTTCTCAGAACTTATACGTATCCGAACTAACTGTCCACCTCGATTTCGACGGCCGTCCAAACGCCCTCAAATAACCTCAATTGCCCTCCATTTGACAGCGGCAACAGGGTCGCTCACCATAGCAGGCGACAAATCAACGAAAGGATGAACATGGCAGCTGCACAGCCGCTTAAGATTCGCATGGTTGCCGGACTTGGCAACCCTGGCGAGGAATATGCCGAGACCCGTCACAACGCTGGTTTCAAAGCAATCGACGAGCTGGCCCGTCAGGCCGGCGTCACGTACTGGAAAAACCAAGCAGGCGCCGAGGTCGCGCTCATCAACGTCAACGATCCTGAGGAAGAGGGCGGAAAGCGCCAGATCGTGCTGGTCAAGCCGCAGTCGTATATGAATACCTCGGGCGGTCCCATCTCCAAGCTCTGCCGCGAGTACAAGATCAAGGCCGAGGAACTGCTCGTGATTCACGACGAGCTCGACATTCCCGCCGGCGACGTACGTGTTAAGGTGGGCGGTGGCCACGCCGGCCACAACGGCCTGCGCTCCATCATCGACAAGATGGGCAGCCGCGACTTTAGTCGCATCCGCACCGGCATCGGCAACCCTCCCGGCAAGATGGCCGTCGCCGACTACGTGCTTAAGCAGCTGCGCGCCCGCGAGGCCGAGGATTTCCAGGACACCTGCGCCCGCGCGGCCGACGCCGCCGGCCTGGCGATTGTGCACGGCGTAGTCTATGCTCGCGACCATGTCAACGGCGCCGCCTCCGCCAACGGCAAGCACTAAAACCTATCATTTAGGGATAGGTTTATTTTGGCAGGTTTTACCTGCGGAAACGCCGCGGCGGCCACATCGCAATAAACAGCGCACCGCCATACACACATAGCACCCCAAAGGGGGCCGACCTCATTGCAACCCGAGGCTGGCCCCTTTGCCGTTTTACCCGATAAAGCTGACCAAAATAAACCTCTCCCCCTTTGGTGGGCCGAAGTGGATAAACCCCGCTCCCAACCGCCGAAGACACACGTAAGTGACATGTCCATGAGGGTATAATTTGCACCGTATGTCTGCACAACGCCTGTGCGCGTACGGTTTTATTCGGGCTACCGTCCATTTCCGTGGAGGCACGGTTCGGCAGCCCTAACAAGAGAGGGGTTCTATGTATAAGATCCTGGAGAAGACGCAGTTCTCGGAGAAGGTGTTCAAGTTCCGCATCGAGGCGCCTGCAATCGCCAAGCATGCGCACGCTGGACAGTTCCTCATGGTTCGCGCCAACGAGACGGGCGAGCGTGTCCCGTTTACCCTGGCCGGCTGGAACGGTGACGAGGGCTGGGTCGAGTTCATCTTCATGGTGATCGGCAAGACCACCGAGATGCTTTCCACCTACGAGGCCGGCGAGTCGCTGCGCGACGTCGTGGGCCCGCTGGGCGTTCCCACCGAGATGGCTGAGGGCCCCTGCGCCGTCATTGGCGGCGGCGTCGGCCTGGCAATTGCCTTCCCGGTCGCCAAGCACCTGGTCGAGACCGGCCACGAGGTGCACGCCATCATGGGCGCCCGCACCAAGGACCTCCTGCTTATGGAGGACCAGTTCCGCGAGCTCCTCGACGAGGACCACATCCACATCACCACTGACGACGGCTCCTACGGCGAGCAGGGCGTTGTCACCGCTCCGCTGGAGCGCCTGCTGCAGGACAAGGCCGTGAGCCAGGTCTTCTGCGTCGGCCCCGTTCCGATGATGAAGTTCTCGACCCTCACCGCCCAGAAGTACGACACCCCCATCACCGCATCGCTCAACCCCATCATGGTTGACGGCACCGGCATGTGCGGCTGCTGCCGCGTCGAGGTGGGCGGCGTGACCAAGTTCGCTTGCGTCGACGGCCCCGACTTCGATGCCACCCTGGTCGACTGGGATGACCTTCGTGCCCGCCAGGCCGCTTACCGTTCCGAAGAGGGCGAGTCCCTCAAGGCCTATGAGGAAAAGAGCTGCGCATGCCACTAGTTAACGGTCGTTTCGTTGCCGATATGAAGTCGCCCCGCACCCCCGATAACGAGGAGCCGGCTGCCGAGCGCGCCTGCGACTTCCGCCCCGTCGACAAGGGCTTCACCGAGGAAATGGCGCTGGCCGAGGCCGAGCGCTGCCTCAACTGCAAGAAGCCGTTCTGTGTTGAGGGCTGCCCCGTCAACATCAACATCCCCCGCTTTATCGAGCAGATCCGCGAGAAGGACTTCGGCGGCGCTCTCGATACCATCCGCGAGGACTCCATGCTTCCCGCTATCTGCGGCCGCGTCTGCCCGCAGGAGAACCAGTGCGAGGGCAAGTGCATCCGTGGCAAGAAGTCCGAGCCCGTGGCCATCGGCCAGCTCGAGCGCTTCCTGGGTGACCGCCCCGAGCTCGCCTCCACGCCCAAGATGGCTCCCAAGAACGGCAAGAAGGTCGCCGTCGTCGGCTCCGGCCCGTCCGGCATCACCTGCGCCGGCGAGCTCGCCCGTAACGGTTTTGACGTCACCGTCTTTGAGGCCTTCTTCACCGGCGGCGGCGTGCTGGTCTACGGCATCCCCGAGTTCCGTCTGCCCAAGGCAGTCGTCAAGCGCGAGATTGACGGCCTGGAGGACATGGGCGTCAAGTTTGAGTACAACTCCGTCGTGGGCAACATGGCCACGGCCGAGGAGCTGTTCGAGCAGGGCTTCGACGCCATCTACGTGGCGACCGGCGCTGGCCTGCCCAAGTTCCTCAACGTCCCCGGCGAGAACCTGCCCAACGTCTTCTTCGCGAACGAGTACCTCACCCGCGTGAACCTGATGAAGGCCAACAAGTTCCCCGAGTACGACACCCCCACCAAGCACGGCAAGAACGTCGTTGTCTTTGGTGGCGGCAACGTGGCTATGGACGCCGTCCGTACCGCCAAGCGCCTGGGCGCTGAACACGCCATCATCGCCTACCGTCGTACCGAGGACGAGATGCCCTGCCGTCGCGCCGAGCTGCACCATGCTAAGGCCGAGGGCGTCGAGGTTCTGCCTCTCGTCTCCCCGCTCGAGTTTGTCGCTGGCGAGGACGGCTCCGTGTGTGCCGTCAAGGTCCAGAAGATGGAGCTCGGCGAGCCCGACGAGTCCGGCCGCCGTCGTCCGGTGCCCATCGAGGGCGCCATCGAGGAGATCCCCTGCGACGTCGCGATTTCGGCTATCGGCACCAACGCCAACCCCTTCGCAAAGAAGATCGGCGGCAAGATGGAGCTCAACAAGTGGGGCTACATCGTTGCCGACGAGGAGACCGGCCAGACCACCGATCCCCGTATCTGGGCCGGCGGCGACATCGTCACCGGTGCCGCTACGGTCATTCTGGCGATGGGCGCCGGCAAGAAGGCCGCCGCTTCCATCACCAAGAGCCTGCTGGGCGAGTAATCACCTACAGCGCTAGCCACCAAACGGCAAAGTCCCCGTCGAGCACACGCCCGGCGGGGACTTTTTCTATACCGACCGCCCCAACCACCACGATGGGGACAGGCACCTTTGTGGTGGTTTTTGGCCTGTTAGCCTTCGAGCTGCGCTACTTTGTAGCGGTAGGCCGCGGCGATGACGTCCCTGCAGCCTTCGCGGCCCAGCTTGGCGCGGTTGACTACGATATCCTTACCGCTCGTCATCTTCCATTTGCCGGCACTGTAGCGCTTATAGAACGCCTCGCGCGCCTTCTGCTGCTGTTTGACCAGCTTGGCGCCCTTCTTTTTGTTAAGGCCACGCTTCTTGCGCACGATCTCGACGCGGTCCTCAAAGGGTGCGGTCACCAACACGGCAATGTGGTTGGGGTTGTTACGCAGCAGGTAATCGGACAGACGGCCTTCGATAATGCAGCTCTCAGTCTCGCCCAGATCCAAAATCACCTGGCTCATCTTTTGGAACAGCTTGTCCGAGTACGAACGCGCATCGTAGCGGTCGGGCAGAAACGCCATGTTCTCCACGGCCAGGCGCTCGTCGTAGGCAGCCATCTTGTCGAGCGACTCGCCCGCGCGCAGCGACGCACGCACCAGCAGCTCGTTATCGTACAGCGGAATCCCCAACTCGTCGGCAAGCATGCGACCAATCTCGTGGCCCTCGGCGCCAAAGTCGCGCGCGATGGTAATGACCACAGGATTCTTCTTATTCTCCAGATCGCTCATCGCGATTCCTTTCTCTATGTGACAAAGGGACAGTCCCTTTGTCACATTCTACGCTGCCACGATACGACGTTGATACGCTCGGACCAGCAGCGAGATACCAAAGTTGAGCACAAAGTACATCGCAAACACCAGGCCGTAGAGCATAAGAACCTGCGACAGGTCGATCGCGTGGGCCATCACGACGTTTGCCGTGTACATGAGCTCGGCCACGTTAATGCCCGAAAGATACGAGCTGTCCTTAATGACGGTCGTGCACTGGCTAAACAGCGCCGGAATGATCGTCTTAAACGTCTGCGGCAGAATGATGTAGCGCATGGTGGCAAAGAAGCCGAAGCCCTGGCTCTGCGCTGCCTCAAACTGGCCACGCGGAATCGAGTTGAGGCCGCCGCGCACAATCTCGGCCATAACAGCGCTGGTAAACAGCGTAAAGGCGATGGTCGAAATCACAATGTCCAAACCCTGCACCGTAAAGTAGATAAACAGGATCCACAGCAGGTTCGGCGTGCAACGGAACAGCTCGATATAGGCGCTCACCAAAATACGGAACGGGCGGGGCGCATAGCTCTTAACGAGCGCCAGCACCGTGCCAAAGATGAGCGAGAAAAAGATCGACAGCGCCGAGATCTCGATCGTCTTAACAAAGCCGCCCCAAATGTAGAGCAGGTTGGTCGCGTTGAAGATTTCCATGCGCTAGGCCTCCTCTACGTTGTCGAGCCCCAGCTCGGCCAGGCTCACACCGCGCGGACGCTCCTTTGAGCGGCGCTCGAGCCACTGCACCAGCATGGCGAGCGGAAAGCAGATGATGAAGTACATAAGGCAGCAGACGATGTATCCCTGCAGGTAGCCGTACAGACTCACAAAGTTGTCGGAACGGTACATAAGGTCGCCGCCGGCCACAAGCGCCAGCACCGACGTGTTCTTGACCAGGTTGAGCGCCTGGTTACACAGCGGCGGCAGAATGATCTTGAATGTTTGGGGCAGCACGATGTACCAGTATGCCTGCGCACGGGTGAAGCCCTGGCTCTGGGCCGCCTCCATCTGACCGCGCGGAACCGCCTCGATACCAGTGCGGATAACCTCCGAGATGTAGGCCGCGTGATACAGGCCTACGCCCAAGAAGCCCAGCACGAACGGCGCGATGCGCACCGGCTGGTCGGCACCGGTTATGGCCTGCAAAAACTGCGGACCGGCCATGTACATAAAGAGAACCTGTACGGGCAACGGGGTGTTCTGGTAAAACTCAACGTACACGCGGCTTATGGCACGCAGCACACGCGAACGGGTGGTAGAGAACACACCCAGCAGCGTGCCCAGCACCAGCGACAGCAGCAGACCGGCAACGACCACCTGCAGCGTCACGCCAAAGCCCTCCCAGAAGGGCCCCATGTTTTGAAATGTCGTCGACCAGCGGTCGGCGTCAAACAATCCTTCGAGCATATGATTCCTTCCTTGGACGATGCGCCTATACAAGACCCCAGGTCTTGACCTCTTGGTCGAGCCAGCCGTCGGCCAGGCGATCGCAAACCACCTGATCGACCACAGCCGAAAGGTCGCAGCCCTTCTTGGTCGCCACGCCGTAGCCCTGCTCGCCAAACTTGACCTCGGGCTGCAGCAGCTCAACGGTCTCGTTCATGTAACCGGCCAGCGTGGAGCGGTCCATGGCAAAGACGTCGATATTGCCGGCGTCGAGCGAACTCTTGATGATGGGATAGCCGCTAAAGGCCCTAAACTCGGGCTTGCAGCTAAAGCCGTTGTCCTTGATCATCTGCTCGATCAGGCCCTGCGTGGTGGCACCCTGGCTCACGCCAATGACCTTGCCGTCCAGATCCTCAATCGAGGTAAAGCCCGAACGCTTCTTGACCATGAGTCCCACGTAGTCGGTGCGGTACGGCGTCGAGAAATCCCAGCTCTTCTTGCGCTCGTCGGTGATGGTGTAGGTCGCCGCGACCACGTCGAGTTGGCCGTTATCGATCAGTGGGCCGCGCGTCTTGGGCGTTACGTCGGTAAACTCGACAAGCTCCTGGGCACGAGCCTTCTTGTAGCTCACACCAAAGACGGCAGCGGCGATCTGGTAGCACAAATCGACTTCCATGCCCTCAAAGCGGCCCTTGGCGGTGTCGTAATAGCCGTAGCCGGGAACATCCTTCTTAACGCCGGCATTCAGATGGCCACGCGACTTGATGGCCGCAAGCTTGGACCCCTTGTCGGAGCCCTCACCGCTGGTGGAGTTGCCGCAACCGGTAAGCGCGGTCCCCGTCAGCGCGAGCATGCCGGCGCCAGCCAGCTGCAAAAAGTGACGGCGCGACACGGCCGCCCTCGTCATATCCGTCATGTCCATCACCGCGCCTAGTGCAGAATCTTGGACAGGAACTCGCGGCAACGCGGGTTCTCGGGGTTATCGAAGAAGTGCTCGGGCGTGCCCTCCTCCAGAATGCGGCCGTCCTCCATAAAGATGACGCGGTCGGCCACCTGGCGCGCAAAGCCCATCTCGTGCGTCACGCAGATCATGGTGATGTCCTCCTGCGCGAGCTCAATCATAACGTCCAGTACCTCCTGGACCATCTCGGGGTCGAGCGCCGAGGTCGGCTCGTCAAACAGGATGATAGGCTGCTTGGTGCACAGGGCACGGGCGATGGCGATGCGCTGCTGCTGACCGCCCGAGAGATTCTGCGGATACTCGCCAGCCTTATGCGCCATGCCGACGCGCTTGAGCGCGGCGATGGCGATCTCGGTCGCCTCCTCCTTGCTCTTCTTTTGCAGCTTGATGGGTGCGAGCGTCAGGTTGCCCAGCACCGTCATGTTGGGATACAGGTTGAACTGCTGAAACACCATGGAGCTGTACTTGCGAGCCATCTCCAGGTGATTCTTTTTGGTGAGCGGCGTACCGTCGATGACGACCTCGCCCGACGTGGGCTCCTCCAGATAATCGACGCAACGGATGAGCGTCGACTTACCCGAGCCGGAAGGCCCGATCATTACGAGCTTCTCGCCGCGTTTGACGGTGAGGTTGATATCTTTGAGCACATGCAGGTCGCCAAAGTACTTGTTGAGATGCTTGATCTCGATCATGTCTGCCATGAATGTCCCTTCCCTGCGTTTACACGAGTTGAACTATTGTACGGAAAGAATCACGTTTCCGCAGCCCACACTACATTCCCGTAAAGAACCCGCAACCTTCCACCTAGTCATTGGGGACAGACTTAAATGAGTACCTGCTCATTGGGCACTCATTTAAGCCCGTCCCCAATGAGCGTAGCCCGGGCACTCATTTAAGCCTGTCCCCAATGAGTGCCCAGCCCAGCAAAAAGGGGCGCGACCATGACGGCCACGCCCCCCTAAACATCAACTATGTACCGCTCGGCCCTTACGCAAGCTTTGCGCCAACAATCTTGGCAGCCGCAGGCTTATCGAAGTTGCCGCCGGTGGCCTTGCCCAGGGCACCCATGACCTGACCCATCTGCTTCTTGGACGTGGCACCCAGCTCGGCGATAACCTGCTCGATCAGGGCCTCGAGCTCCTCGCCCGAAACCTGCGCGGGCAGCAGGCTCTCCAGAATCTTGACCTGCTCGGTCAGGTTGTCGGTACGCTCCTGGTCGGTGCCGGCCTTGATGGACATCTCCAGCGTCTCGCTCGTCTGCTTGATCAGACGCTTGATCATGCTGTTGACGTCTTCCTCGGTCACATCGCGGCGCTCATTGACCTCGATATTCTTCACCTCGGCCTTAACCTGGCGAATGATGGACAGGCGAACCTTGTCCTTGGCCTTCATGGCCGCGATCATTTCCTTCTGCAGCTCTTCGTTGGTCATCTGCAAATCCTCTCTAATAGCGTGGGCGGCACTCGTGCGAGCACCGCCCCATGATTACTCAGTCGTCGACGAATCGTCGGTCGAGCTCTTGGTGACGCCCTTCAGACTCACGTTGTACGGCACGTCCTTGGGCATGGGGTTAACGGTGATGTCGGCGTCCTTCTTGTACTGCTCCAGCCACTCGCTGTACGCAGTGCTTGCCGCCTGCGTCTTCACCACGTTGGAGACGTACTTCTTGATGTCCTTGGGCACCTGCTTAATGTCATCGACCTGATTATCGACATGGAAGTAGTCGGTGCACTTGATGATGTGGTAACCATAGGTCGACTCGACGACGTCGCTCACATCGCCCTTGTTGAGCCCCTCGAGCGCCGCCTGGTAGCTGTCGACGAAGGTGGTGAGCTTGTCCCAGCCCACATCGCCCTTCTTATCCTTGGAGCCGGTATCGTCGGAGTACTGCTCCACGGCATCCTCAAAGCTCAGCTCACCGGAGTTGATCTTGTCCAGGCACTCCTGCGCCTTGGCCTTGGCGGCAGCCTTGTCCTCGTCGGAAGCGTCGGAATCAACCTTGATCAAGATGTTCGACGAGCGGCGGGCGTCGTTGTAGCTGGACAGGTTCTCGTTGATGTAATCGACAATCTCGCTGTCCTTGGGCTTGCTCGTGGGCGCGACGGCATCCTTGAGTTTCTGCTGCGCCAGACTCTCCTTGAGTGAGTCCTTGTAGGTGTCCTCGGTATAGCCGTAGGTCTTGAGGGTCTTCTTAAAGGTCTTGGCGCCGCCCGCACTCTTGCACGCGTCCTTCCAAGCCTTCTCGACCTCCTCGTCCGACACCGTCACGCCGTTCTCCTTCTGTGCCTGTTGAAGCAGAATCTGCTGCGTGTAGGAGTCGATGAGTTGCTTGCGGTACTTCTTGGGTGTGAGGTCGTTGTCGACCAGATACTGCGCCCAGTCCTTGTCCTTGGTGTAGCCGTAGGACGTGCGCATGCTCATAATCTGCTTGGTCACGGTGTCCTCGGTGAGGTTGGTGCCGTTGATAGTAGCAGCAACACCGCCGGTCAGCTTGTAGCCCGAGGTGTCCTCGGCCTGCGACATAAGGCCGGAGCACGCCATCGCCGAGACAGAAAGCAGCATCGCCAGCACGCCGATGACCACCAGAACGATCTTGACGGTCTTGGACACGCGAGTCTTGCGCTGCTTCTTGCGAGAGCTGGAGGCGGCGCGAGCCTGCTGCTCGGGCGTCGGCTCGGGTGCGGGGTTCTTTTTCTTATTTGCCATAGTTGGCCTTTCGCATAACGAATCGAACAAACGCCATTGTGTCACAACGCGGCCCCCGCGACACGCTTGGTGCATTGGGGACAGGTTAATCTGCACCATTTTGGTGCAGAGGGGACAGCTCTGGCAGCCGACAGTTAGGGACAGTCCCCAAGTGCCGACTCAGCCCCACCTTAGAAGTGGCGGCGGATGGCGTCGACCATGCCCTGGGACGTGGTCTGGCCGAGCACGTCGGCTGCGGCATCGGCGTCCATAAAGATGTTCATGAGCGCCTGCAGGGCCTCGACCTGGCCGCCCGGCTCGGCGATGCCCAGATTGATGACGATCTGCGCCGGCACCGGAGCGCCCATGCCAGCCATAGCGTTAAATGTCACGGGCGCGGCGGGCTTCACCACCGCGATATAGGGCTTGGCCACAAACCCCGGATCGGTATGCGGAATGGCAATGTTTGCCGCCGGCATGGCAAGACCCGTGGGATAGGCATCCTCGCGCGTGCGAACAGCGTCGAGCCAACCGGATGCAATGTAGCCACGTGGTGCAAGCTCGCCCTCGAGCCGCGCGAACACCTCATCCGGCGTCGCACACTCCCAATCAAAAAACACCAGCTCAGGCGTAAACAGCGCTTCGTTATCCGCCATGCGCTCACCTCTCTCATCTAGTCACCTGCGACGTTCTTGAATGACCAGTCGTTAAAGCCCGTTCCCGATGACTACCCAAAACAAAAGGTGGCCACGCGCGCCTTGGCGCCAATGACCACCCTGACTACTCGGCTAAATTGTACTGTGCGCCGCTAGCCGCGAGGCGCGTCAATTGCGACCTTGCCGCTCTCCAGCACGTGGACGCGGCCGTCGGCGAGCATCTGCACGACCTCGGGATACAGCACGTGCTCAATCGCGTGGATGTGCTCCTCGAGCGTGTCGACATCCCAGCCCTCCTCAACAGCCAGCGCGCGCTGGGCGATGATGGGGCCGTTGTCGTAGATCTCGTTGGCAAAGTGCACGGTCACACCGGTCACCTTGACGCCGCGCGCAAAGGCATCGTCGATCGCATGCGCGCCGGTAAAGCTCGGCAGCAGTGCCGGATGCAAGTTGACCACGCGGTTGGGAAACGCCGCCAGCAGCGGCGTGTGCACCATGCGCATGTAACCGGCCATGACCACATATTCGCAGCCGCGCTCGAGCAGCTCGTGCGCGATGATCTCGTCGGCGGCAATAGGGTCGGCATAGACATCCTTGGACAGCGTAAGCGTCTGGATGCCCGCGCGCTCAGCGCGCTGCAAACCCTTAGCCGAAGGACGGCTCGACACCACAAGCTCAATCGAAGCGTTGAGTTTGCCGGCAGCGATCAGATCGATCAGCGCCTGCAGGTTGGTACCCGAACCGCTGATGAGCACACCGATCTTGAGCGGCTCGGCCGTATCGGTGCCGGTCGGACGGGTATAGGGCACAAAGCCCAGGCTCTCGGCAGCAGCCATCTGCTCGTTAGCGCTCATCGGAGTACACGACCTTACCGGAGCCCTCGACGCACTCGCCCACGCGGAACGGCTTCTCGCCCAGCGCGACCAGGGCCTCGGTCACCGCGGCCTCGTCCTCGGGAGCGACGATCAGGCACAGGCCGACGCCCATGTTGAAGGTCTTGCATGCCTCGTTGGGCGCGAGCTCGGCCTGGCGCGACACGTAGGTGATGACGGGCGGAACATCCCAGCCCATCTCGGCACCGTTACGGGTGACCACGGCGTCAACGTCGTCGGCAAGCGCGCGGTTGAGGTTCTCGGTGATGCCGCCACCGGTGATGTGGGCGATGGCGTGCACGTTGGCGCCGCCGCGCAGCAGCTCCAGAATCGGCTTGACGTAGATGCGCGTGGGAGCCAGCAGCGCGTCTGCCAGCGAAGCACCGCCGAGCTCCTCGAGCGGGCGGCTCAGCTCCTCGGCCTTAGCGGCGGCCTCGGGCGTGCCCGGCTTAATGCCGTCGACGCCGATGACCTTGCGCACGAGCGAGTAGCCGTTGGAGTGCACGCCAGTGGAAGGCAGGCCCAGGATAACGTCGCCGGGGCGGACGTTTGCGGGGTCGAGCATCTTGGGACGGTCGACGACGCCCACGGTAAAGCCGGCAAGGTCGTAGTCGGCCGGAGCCATGACGCCGGGGTGCTCGGCCATCTCACCGCCCACGAGCGCGCAGCCCGCGAGCTTACAGCCGTCGGCCACACCCTTGATGATCTTTGCCATGTGCTCGGCCTCGATGTGACCGATGGCAACGTAGTCCAGGAAGAACAGCGGCTCGGCGCCCGAAGCCAAAATGTCGTTGACGCACATAGCAACCAGGTCCTGGCCCACCGTCTCGTGACGGTCCATAATCTGGGCGAGCACGAGCTTGGTGCCCACGCCGTCGGTACCGCTAATCAGAATCGGGTCTTCCATATCCTTAAGCGCGGCGGCCGAGAACAGGCCGCCAAAGCCACCGATACCGCCGATGACCTCGGGACGGTTGGTGTCCTTAACCATCTGCTTAATAGCGTCAACGGCGCGGCCGCCCTCGGCGGTATCGACGCCGGCATCCTCATATGTCACATGCTTGCTGTCGCTCATCTGAGCCTTCCTCTCCCACTACCGTGGCGCCGCGCGGGCGCCAAACGGTGCTCATAGTTCTCCTCGATTCGGTGCATGCCATAACAGCACACACCGTTCAATCAACAAAACAGCAGGTAAAACCTACCAAAATAAACCTGTCCCTACATGGCAGGTTTTAGGCCTCGCCGTGCTCCTCTTCCCAACTGCGGTCGTCGTATTTCTCGACCACGGCGTCGTCATCAAAGTGCAGCGGCTTATCCAGGTTGCGGGGCTTAAAGCCCTCCATGAACTTGTCGCGGCCAAAGCTCTCGGGAATCGCCACGGGGTAGCGGCCGGTAAAGCACGCATCGCAGTAACCGCCTTTGGGCATGACCTTAAGCAGGCCCTCGACCGAAAGGAAGGCCAGCGAATCGGCGCCGATATACTCGCAAATCTCGTCGACCGTCTTGTTGGCGCTGATCAGCTGCGACTGCACGTCGGTATCGATACCGTAGAAGCACGGCCAGATGACCTCGGGCGAGTTGATGCGGATATGAATCTCCTTGGCGCCGGCGTTGCGCAGCATCTTGACGAGCTGCACCATGGTGGTGCCGCGCACGATGGAGTCGTCGATGACGACCAGGCGCTTGCCCTCGATGTTGTCGCGCAGCGGGTTGAGTTTCATACGCACGCCCATGGCACGCAACTCCTGCGTAGGCTCGATAAACGTACGGCCCACGTAGCGGTTCTTGATAAGGCCCTCGCCAAAGGGAATACCGCTCTCGTGCGAATACCCCTCCGCGGGCGGCAGGCCGGAGTCGGGCACGCCGATGACCAGGTCGGCCTCGACAGGCTCCTCATGTGCCAGCTGACGACCCATGTCGTAACGGCAGGCATAGACGCTCTTGCCGTTCATGATGGAGTCGGGGCGGGCAAAGTAGACCTGCTCAAAGATGCAGTTGGCGGGCTCTTCGGCTGCAGGCACGCCCTGCTCGGATACCAGGCCCTCGGCGCTGATGCGCAAAATCTCGCCGGGACGGACGTCACGGACGTACTCGGCACCCACGATGTCGAGTGCGCAGGTCTCGGACGCAACGACCCAGCCGCCGGCGCGCGTGACACGGACGGCGGAGTCGACCGTCGCGGCGCCGTCCTGCGAGGGCAGCTGCGAAACGGCTGCGGTATCGGCCTGGTCCAGGCCCTCGTCCACCAGCTTGCCCAGCACGAGCGGGCGAATGCCGTGCGGATCGCGGAATGCGTAGAGCGCCTGCTCGTTGATGAGCGTCATGGCGTAGCCGCCGCGCACGAGCTCCATGGTCTTGCGAATGCCCTCGCGCAGATGGCCTGTACGCTGGGTAAAGTAGCCGATGAGTTTGGTCGCAACCTCGGAATCCGAATTGGAGAGGAACGGCACACCCAGCTCGATCAGCTGACGGCGCAGCTCGTCGGTGTTGACGAGGGTGCCGTTGTGCGCGAGCGCGATGATGACACTATTGATGGTAGAGAGGTGCGGCTGAGAGGCTTCCCAGCTCTTGGCACCGGCGGTGCCATAGCGCACATGACCCACGGCCAGCTGGCCGGAGAGCGTCGACAGGTCGGCGTTGGAGAACACGCGGTCGAGCAGGCCCAGATCCTTGCGGACCATAACCGTGCCGCCGTCACCCACGGCGATTCCAGCCGATTCCTGGCCACGGTGCTGCAGCGCACGCAGACCAAAGTACGTCAGTCGAGCCACATCGCGATCGGGCGCCCACACACCAAAAATGCCGCATTCCTCATGCAGCTGGTCGGAGTCCGGATCATACGTCGACATGGTCTTCACCTGTCCCGCGGCACGCTCGGCCGCGTGGATGGTTTCTTGAGACATGGCATCCCCTCAGAGCCTCGTTATTTGGCGTTACCTGCCCTATTATACGCACGGCAAGACAAGCACTCCCGCGCATGAACAGCGCTTTTTAAAAGCCCACCGAGCTTATAATCCGTTTTGCAGCCAAACATTTTATTGGGTAGTCCACTCTCAGGGGCAACGGCCTCGAAGACTTCCCGTGCGCCGTGTCTCGCCCGCGCTAGGGGCTACATTGTTGCAATTGGGACGTTCGTCCTGTCTTTTAGCTGGTCGTCGGCGTATCCTTGTAGGCTACTACAAGACGAGAAAGGTAGCGTATGGATCGAAATCAACTCGACCCCAGTGTCCCCAGCACCACGGAGGCCAAGAAGATCCCCCTTATCATCAAGGTCTACGCAGTCCTGTGCACCCTATCTGGCGTGGGCACGCTCCCGTCAGTCGCCGTCTTTATGTGGCAGGTCATCACCGCACTCATTAACGGCAACGTCGCCGCTAAGCTCGGTGATAACACCCTGGTCGCGGTTGGCCTTATCGTCGCCGGCATTATGCTCTCGGCGGCAAGCGCGATCATCTTGATCGTCTTTGGCCTGGACCTCATCAAGGACCAGCGGCGCAATGCCGCCCGCCTGTCTTACGTCCTCATCGCATTTACCGTCGTGGAGCTTTTAGTTGACGTGATGCTCCAGGGCATCGGACCCTTCCTGCTGCGCCCCGCCGTCCAGCTTGTCATCCTCATTGCGCTGTCGGCCACCGTCGACCCCACGCTACGCCAGGAGCGCGAACTGCAGCGCCGTCTGCAAGAGATGCTCGACCGCGATGCCGCCGCCGAGGGGATGCTCGGCCGCGACGAAACCGGCGAGGGCTACATCAAGCTCAACTACTTCAACCTGTTCTGGGTATTCTTCGTCTGCAGCGTGTTAGGTCTCATTCTCGAGGAAGTCTGGCATATGGTCGTCGTCGATCCCGGCGTCTATCAGGACCGTGCCGGTATGCTATTTGGCCCCTTTAGCCCCATCTACGGATTTGGCGCGGTGCTCATGACCATGGCGCTCAACCGCTTCTATAAAAAGAATCCTCTGATCATTTTCCTGGTAAGTGCCCTGATCGGCGGCGCTTTCGAGGTGTTTGTAGGCTGGTTTATGCAGACCTCATTTGGCGTGGTGTCGTGGAGCTATTCACACATTAGGCTATTCGGCATGCCCGATCCCATCGCGGTATTGACCGGGGGACGCACATGCACGCCGTTTGCCTGCATGTGGGGCCTGGGTGGCCTCATCTGGATCAAGGTCTTGCTGCCGCGCCTGCTTAAGCTCATCAATATGATTCCATGGAAACGCCGCTACTCTGCTACCGTCATCCTGACCGCCGTCATGTTGATCGACGGCGTCATGACGTTGCAATCGCTCGACTATTGGTATCAGCGCGTCAACGGAACCGTTCGAAATATTCCCGTCGCACAGTTCTATGACAAGCATTTCGATAACGAATATATGGAGAACCGTTTTCAGAGTATGACCATGAGCCCCAAGGACGCCACACGCGTGTAGCAAACGCCAGAGCAAAATAGCTCCAACACATCAAAGCCCGCTGGCAGATCTACATGAATGAACTGCCTCCCATTTCTTGGACATGAGAAATGGGAGGCTTTCTTTATGCGCGTTGATTTGAGGGTGAAGCATGATGTCGAGGCCAGGAAGGCGGCCATAGGGCTCTTCGAGCTC
>CABUUK010000006.1 GCA_902494765.1 uncultured Collinsella sp. | reverse complement strand
TATGCTTAAGCCATCAACCAGCAGAAAGGAGCCGTTATGGCCTTTACAGAAAAGCTCATCGCCGTTCGTCGCGCCCATCACCTTACCCAGGAGCAGCTCGCCGCTAAGCTCTTCGTCACACGCCAAGCCGTCAGCCGTTGGGAACGCGGCGAGGTCACACCGGGCATCGACATGATGAAGCTCATTGCCGCCGTGACCGGCGAGCCCCTGTCTCACCTGCTCGAAATGCCCGAGCACTATTGCCAGAGCTGCGGCATGATACTCACGCCCGACGACTGCGGCACCGATGCCACGGGCACCGCGACCGATCATTACTGCAAGTGGTGCTACGACCACGGCAAGTACACCTATGACACCACCATGGAGGCAATGATTGAGGATTGTGCCCCGCGCCTGGCACAAAACACCGGCATGTCGCTCGACGAAGCCGTCTCGCTCATGGGCGCCGTCCTGCCGCAACTGGAGCGCTGGCGCACCATGCAGGAAAACGAGGCGCGCTACGGTGCCGAGGCGCGGGCGCGCTACGGCGATGAGGCTATCGATGCAGCAAACGAAGCGTTGCTGGACATGGACCCCGAGACATGGAACGACATGAAGGAACTTGAACGCGCTATTCTGGGCCAGCTCTCAATTGCCATGGGCATTGGCGATGCGAATGGAAGCGAGGCTCGCAAGCTCGTCGCGATGCATCGTCGTTGGATTGGTCTCAACTGGGGATGCGAACCCCAGAACGAAGCATACCTGGGCCTCGCCCACGGCTATCTTGCCGACCAGCGCTTTGTTGACTACTACGACAAGCCCTGCGGCACCGGAGCCACGGCGTTTCTGGTACAGGCCATTGAGTCGTCGTTGACGCGTGCATAGACCGCGGCGGCTTTGGGTATTTCAATCGAAACCTCAACCGATTGGAGACCCATGGCTACTGATCACGAGCTCGTGCTCTACGTTATGACCGGCTGCCCGTATTGCATAAAGGTCAAGCGATTTCTTGCCGATAACGGTGTGACCATCCCCGAGCGCAATATCTCGATCGACGGCGATGCTGAGCAGGCACTCATCGCCGTCGGCGGAAAACGCCAGGTTCCCTGCTTGTTCATCGACAGCAAGCCACTCTACGAGTCGAGCGACATCATCGCGTGGGTGCAGAAGAACCTGCTCTAGTACGCGCATCCCGTCCGTCCAAGACCCCACCCCATACGGCCTAAACATGTACACCAGCATCCAAAGTCGACATTTTTCGACATCTCTGGATGCTGGTGTACAACTTTTTGCTACATAGTCGTTGGGGACGTCCTTAAATGACCAGTCGTTAAAGAACGCCCCCGATGACTAGTTAGCCGTGGAAGCGAGCTGTGGGTGCAAGCGGCTGTTCGCGAAAGACGCGCTCGACGGCAGCGCGGTATTCGTCGACCTTTTTGGTCTTACGCACGAGCTTGTGAACGGTAGCGGGGTCAGCGAAAGCGCACTTGGCGTAGAACCACCATTCCTTCATGCGAAAGACCGCATTGCCGCCAATCTCTTCTGCATAGGCCGCAAACAGCGTGTCGTGGAAACGCTGCAGTTCGGCTGCCGTGGCAGCAGGACCGCCGTTGACCATACGAGCCAGAGCGGGGTTCGCGAGCAAGCCGCGCCCCAGCATTACATGGCGCGTGCCGGGATAGGCCTCCACCAGCGCATCCATGTCCTCAAGATCGAAAATGTCGCCGTTATAGGCCACGGGGAACGGCGCACGCTCCAGCGTCTCGCCGTAAAACTCCTTGCGCGGCGATCCCGTATAGCGGTCCTTTTGCACGCGCGGGTGCACGATCAGCTCTGCCAACGGCATGCGGCAATACAAATCGAGCACGCGCTCGTATTCGTCGTCATTCTCCAGCCCCAGCCTGGTCTTTACCGATACCGGCAACGGCGACCGCTCGCACACATCGCTTAAGAACGCCTCGAGCTCGTCGAGATTGCGCAAGAAACCCGAGCCCTTGCCCTTGGCGACAACCGTTCCCGAAGGGCAACCCAGGTTGAGATTGACCTCGCGGTAGCCCATGTCGGCGAGTACCCGTGCCGCCCACACAAACTCGTCCGCGTTCTTGGACATCAGCTGAGGCACCACGTTGAGCCCCTGGTTATTGGCAGGATCGATCTCCTTAAACGCCTTGCCGCCAAAGCGGTTTCCCACCCGCGGCGGCGGCAAAAACGGCGTGTAATAGCAATCGAGCGCACCGAAGCACTCCGCATGCACGCGACGGAACACATGCCCGGTAATCCCCTCCATGGGGGCCAGCGAAAGGATCATCTACTCTTCTCTCATATCAACGAACGTGACAAAGGGACTGTCCCTTTGTCACATTATTCGGAGCGCAAGGCTTCCACGGGGTCCTTTTTTGATGCGCTGCGGGCGGGCAGCAGGCCGGCAACGACCGTCAACAGCACCGAAATCGCGATGAGCACCAGCGCATCCTGCACGGGCAGGCTCATCAGGTTGGGGACCTGTTTGGCCGCAAGTGCCCAGGCATTGACCGGGAAGCTCACGAGTACCACGACGACAACAGCAAAGACGCCGGCAATGAGGCCCTCGATAAAGGTCTCGGCGTTGAACACGTTTGCCACGTTACGCTTCGACGCACCAATCGCACGCAGAATGCCAATCTCCTTTTTGCGCTCCAGCACGCTGATGTACGTGATGATGCCGATCATAATGGAGCTCACCACTAGGCTGATGCTCACGAATGCGATGAGCACCAAGCTGATGGTATTCACAATGTCGGTCACCGAGCCCATAATGATTCCCATATAGTCGGTGTACGAAATCGCCTGCTCATCGTGGCCAGCAGCTTTGACCTGCTTGTTATACGCATCGATATGGTCGAGCACGCGCTCCTTCGCCTCAAAGTCGCGCGGGAAAATCTTGACCGAGATGGGGTCTGCCTCGTCCGCATAACCCAGTGTGGTCAGGTTGTTGTCATAGGTAAGCTGCGATGCCTTGGCATAACTCATCATAAGCGAACTCAGGTCCTCGGCGTCCATGTTGAAGTGGATGGCGCGGGCAAAGGCGCTCGCATCCACACGCATAGCGCTCGCCAGGTTGGCAAAACTCGATGACATCTGCGTCGCCATCTGGCCCATGAGCCCTGCCGCGCCTGCCTTGAGCTGAGTTGACACCGTCGTCGCAATCTGGTCGCTGATCGACTTCATCATCTGATCCAGAGCCTGCTGCAGATACGGAGCCAGCTGCTTTTGTACATAGTCGGTCATCGCCTGCTGCAGGCGCTCGGCCAGGGCATCGCCGCCGAGTGCCTTGAGCTGAGCCAGGATTTGCTGGGCTGCCGTATCACTCTCAAGATACGTCGAGAACGCGGCGGCAAGCTTTGACGCGTCCTTAAGATCTTCGGGCGTCAGCGCCTTAAACTGTTCCGACTGCATAAAGCCCGTGAACAGTTGGTTGGCGAGCGCCCCCACTTGCTGCATCTGCTCGGGTGTAAGCTCCAACCCATCGAAGACACCCGAGAAATCGGGGGCTGGCGCCTTAGACATGATGTCGCTGAAGTCGATATCCTTCCCTACGCCCGAAAGGTCAATGTCCAGCTCGGACAAGTCAAGACACGACGGGTCCATACCGCCGGCAACACCCGAGAGCACGGAGGTATCGAACGAGAACGCGCTCTTGAGCGCCGCCTCGTCCACACTGAACATGCTGCCCAGATCCACGCCTTGTTTGGCCTCGCCTTGCAGTTCGTCGAAGGTTTTGCCCGTAAAGACATCCGTCTCGGGGTGGGCGAGTTGCTCCCGCACAATCTGCGAATCGGCGGCGCGCTCCATAAGCTGGCGAGTCAGCGCATGTGTATAGGCAATGCCCGGAGACAACGCACTCGCATTGGCCGTCTCGTTAGGGCGCACCACACCCACGATGTGTACGTCGATGCCATCGGCAACCTTGGCGGCCATAAAGTCGGCGTCACCAGACATGTCGGTCCACATGCCGGTCTCTTCGTTTTTGCGATAGGCATCGGCCGGCGACAGCACCTTAAACGTCGTGGACAGCGCATCGTCGTAGGTAAAGTCGGTGCCGGTCTCGGGTGCTTTGACCCCACCGTCGGCCGTCATGGCACTGTTTACCAGATCGTTGAGCTCATCGATATCCAGCGCACCGATGCTGTAGAGCGTATAGTCGCCCACCGTACCGCGGCTCGAAAGCACCATCACGGCTTCGTTGGCAGACGTGGGCCAATGACCGGCGACGACATCGTACTGGCTGTCGAGCAGGCTCTGGTCGTCAATCATCTCGTTAAAGACCGAGGTTCCCATGGATTCCATGCTCACCGTTGCCGCCGAACTCGCGCCTCCGCTCATAGCCTCGGTCATTGCGTTGGGAACAAGCCGAACGGGCTTCTCATCGCCCTTGCCGGCACGATAGACAACCGGCGATACACCGTAGCCGTACTGAATGGCGTTGACCTCTTTGTCGATACCGTCGCCGCCGTCGTCAAGCCATGCCTTAAAGCTCGTCATGTCGTTGGACTTAACGCTCGCAAACATATCCTTTACGGCCGTGACCACGGGAATCTTATCGGTTTCGGCACTGTCGTCGGACGAATCCACGTTTTCAGGCGAGTCATCATCCGCAGCCCCCTGTCCGCCCATCATGGACGACAGGTCGTAATCCTGCTTGGAAATGGTGAGTGGGTAGCTCGAGAGCGTATCCTCCTCGACCTTTTTGATGTAGCCGTTTACGCCGTTGGACAGCGCCAGAATCGCCGCGATACCGATAATGCCAATCGAGCCCGCAAAGGCCGTCATGGCCGTGCGGCCCTTCTTGGTCATGAGGTTTCGGGCAGAAAGCCCCAGCGCCGTCACAAAGCTCATCGAGGTTTTGCGCGTAGGCTTGGCCTCGCGGCGCGTGGCGTCAGCGACATCGAAAGGATCGGAATCATCGGTGATCTTGCCGTCCGCCAGGTTGACGATGCGCGTGGCGTATTGGTATGCCAGGTCGGGATTGTGCGTGACCATGATGACCAGACGGTCGCGCGCAACTTCTTTGAGCAAATCCATAACCTGCACGGATGTCGTTGAATCCAAAGCGCCAGTCGGCTCGTCGGCAAGGACGATCTCAGGGTCATTGATCAGGGCGCGGGCAATGGCCACGCGCTGCATCTGCCCGCCCGATAGCTGGCTCGGGCGCTTGTTAACGTGCTCGCCCAAGCCGACTTTCTCCAACGCCTCGCGCGCACGCTGGCGACGCTCGGCATGCCCCACGCCCGTGAGCGTGAGCGCCAGCTCCACGTTTTCCAAAATGGTCTGATGCGGAATGAGGTTATAGCTTTGGAACACAAAGCCGATGCGGTTGTTGCGGTAGGCATCCCAATCGCGATCGTGAAAGTCTTTGGTCGAAATACCGTCGATCAGCAGGTCGCCAGAATCGAAATGATCGAGCCCACCGATAACGTTGAGCATCGTAGTTTTGCCCGACCCCGAAGGTCCCAGAATGGCCACGAACTCGTTATCGCGAAAAGACAGGCTCACGCTGTCGAGCGCTACCTGCGTAAACGACTGCGTAACGTACCTTTTGCAAATACCTTTGAGCTCCAGCATGGACGGCAACCTCTCCTGCGCAGGCACCCTGCCCGCTCTCCTCCGCCGTTCGTATTCGACGCTTTTGTCCTACTCTATCCCCATTTTTTGCCGACGCCAGTGAGGAATGTAACAAACCGCGCCAAAAAACGAACGGGACGGCGCCCAAAAGAAGAGGTCCCGAGCGGGACCTCTATATGGTGGAGCTTATCTTGAAAGGCAGCAGACTACTTCGCACAGCGACACACGATCCTCGCTATGCTTTACGCGGTTTTTACTGCTCGCTATTCGCAATCGCCTGGTCGATAAGCTTGTCGAGTGCTGCGCGCTGCTCGGCGGAGCTGATGGCTCCCACGATTGGATCCCCTACGATGTTGCCATTCTGATCGATGACATACGTTGTCGGGAACGAGAACAAATTTGACGTAAACTTACCGGCCTCGCTATCCGACTTGAACCAGATGTTCTTATATGTCACGCCCTTCTTGCTCAGCACGTCCTTGGCATCTGCAATCTCGCCCTTGTTGCCATCGAGCGTAAAGGAATTGACGCCCACGACCTGGCCGCCCTTCTCGGCAAGCTCCTGATTCAGTTTCTCAAGATCGCCCAACTCACCCACGCACGGCTTGCAAGTGGTGAACCAGAAATTCATGACGGTAACCTTGTTCTTAGAGAACAGCTCGTCGCTGCTCACGTCGTTGCCGTCCAGGTCCTTGCCCGTAAAGCTGGGGAACTTCGTCGCCTCGCTCGAAGCATTGGCACCAGCCGTCATGCCAGCGGTCGAAGCGTCGACGCTCTCGCCTGCGCTCGGCGTGCTTCCACAGCCGGGGAACTCCTTCTCCAAGCTCTCGAGCTTGTCCTCGATTTCCTTGATCTGCTGCGCACCGGCCTTGAGCGTCTTAAGCTCATCCGCCGTAAACTCATCCTTGGCGCCGTCGATGGTCTTGAGCAAGAAATCGCCGTAATTGCTGCCGTCCTCAATCATTGTCGAGTCTTTATTTGCCGCATTGAATACCTTTTCCCACAGCGCGTTATCACTCGAAAAGATCTCGTTCTCCTTCTGCATGAGTTTTGCATACAACTCGGCGGCCTCGTCGGCATTGGCCGGCTTCTGCGCAGTGAGTTCTGCGATCTTAGGATCGGAGCCCGCAGATTTACTCGCATTGCCACCGGGTGCCGAGCACGCCACAAGGCACAAGGCCAATACCGGCACCATAAACAGGGCCGCAATCTTAGAAAGCTTCATAGTCATTCCTCCGTTTTGTCGAAGCTTGTTTACTTTTTATCGGCGGTCAAGGGAAGCTTTTCCGCCGACACATCCAGGCCATAGCGATAGCTGATGGCATCGACAGGACAGGCCCCGATGCACTTTCCGCACCGGATACATTCGGCATGATTGGGCGCGCGGACCACATCAACGTCCATCTGACAAACCTTTGAGCACTTGCCGCACGAGACACATTTGCACGCGTCAACCTGAATCCCCAACAAGGACACCCTATTCATGAGCGCATAGAATGCGCCGAGCGGGCAAATCCATTTGCAGAAGGGGCGGTAGAACAAACACTCAGCACTACCACGGCAATGAGAACGACAAGTTTCCAAGTAAAGAGATGTCCCAACGCAGATCGAATGCCGGCATTGGCAATGGCCAGCGGAATGGCGCCCTCGAGCACACCCTGTGGACAGATGTACTTACAAAAGAACGGGTCGCCCATGCCCACGTCGTTAACCACCAAGACGGGCAGCAGCACCACGGCAAACAGCAGCACGACGTACTTGATGTACGTGAGCGGCTTGAGCTTTTTCGTGGAGAACTTTTTGCCGGGAATCTTATGAAGCAGCTCCTGCAGCCAGCCAAACGGGCACAGAAAGCCGCATACAAAGCGTCCCAGCAGCACGCCGAGCAAAATGAGCGTACCGGTAACATAGTAAGAAAAGTTGAACTTGGATGAACCTACCACCGACTGGAACGACCCGATGGGGCACGCACCCGATGCCGCGGGGCACGAATAGCAGTTAAGTCCAGGTACGCAGACTGTTTTTCCCGCGCCCTGATAGATGCTTCCTTTGGCAAAGTTTGGCAGGTGAATATTGGTGACCAGCGTCGCCGCCGCCTGAATGAATCCGCGAAATCGGGCCAAAACATGCGACGCAGTGTTTTCTCTTTTATCCAATTCCGATACACTCCAAGCACAGCCTAATCGCTTTGGCCAGCACGGCATCCGCCTCGCCACGCATAACACCAAAGCACACCATGGCAATTCCGACGATCAACAAAGCGACCTGTACCACGGGTTTTACCGCTTTGAACAACACGACCACTCCTTTCGTTACGCGACCATTGGACCATATCGACTATAAAATCCGTGTTAAGCGCGATTTGAAATGTGCAAGGAGACTGTTATGCGTATTTTGATCGTCGAAGACGAGCGAGCACTGTGCGATGCAATCGCGCGCAGCTTGCGAAACTTGGCGTACAGCGTCGACTACTGTCACGACGGACAGGAGGCGCTCGACCTACTGGACATTGAGGCCTTCGACCTCGTAGTACTCGACCTCAACCTTCCCCGTATCGACGGCATGACCGTGCTCAGGGAACTTAGGAAAACCGACTGCGAGACCAAGGTACTGATTCTGTCCGCGCGTGGCGAAGTATCCGATAAAGTCGCCGGACTCGATGCCGGCGCCAACGATTACCTCACCAAGCCGTTTCATCTGGACGAGCTTGCGGCAAGGATCCGCAGCCTTACCCTCAGACGCTTTACACAAAGCGACATAGTTTTAACCTGCGGAAATCTCCGCTTTGACGCCAAGGCGCGCATCGCTTCCGTGAACAGCGAGGCTTTATCTCTTACGCGCAAGGAAACGGGAATCTTGGAATACCTGATGCTTAATCAGGGGCGTCCGGTAAGCCAAGAGGAGCTTATCGAGCACGTTTGGGATAGCAGCGTGAACAGCTTTAGCAACGCAATCCGCGTTCACATCTCGTCACTCCGCAAAAAGCTACGCATCGCTTTGGGATACGACCCGATTCGCAATCGAATTGGAGAGGGCTACGTTATGGAGGATAGCGAATGAAAAGGCTTTCGCTGCAATGGCGCATAACGATTATGACGGCACTGCTCACGTGTGCGGCATGCGTGCTGACGAACTGCCTGGTCGGCTATACGGGCATGCGCTATATGGATGCCATCGGCAGTGACATCTCGGCCCTTAGCGCAGCCGGCGTAGATGCACCTCAGGCGTTTGACCCAACGAAGGAGAGCCTCGATGACGAGGTCACGATCGTCGTAAACGACGCACAGGAGTCTTTTGGCACGACAGCCTGGTACATCACGGCTGGAGTCACACTCCTTGGCGGCGCGCTGGCATACTTTGTGAGCGGCCGTGCACTCAAACCGCTACGGGCTTTTGCGGCCCAGGTCGAGCGTGTGCAGCCTGACAACCTAAGCGAAATCAGGCTCAGTGAAGATGTGCCCATCGAGCTACAACGATGCAGCGCCTCTTTCAACGACATGATCGCCCGTCTTGGCGAAGGGTTCTCTGCACAGCGTCAGTTTACCGGCAACGCCGCACACGAGCTGCGCACCCCGCTCGCCCTTATGCAAGCACAGATTGAACTATTCATCTCCGAGCACTCCGGTTTGCAACCCGAAACTGCCGAGCTACTCGGCCTGCTACAAGAACAAACCGAGCGCATGTCTCGAATGGCCAAGGTATTGCTCGAGATGAGTGAGCTCCGCAGCGTTCCTTGCGAGGACGATGTGGAGCTTGGCCCCTTGTCCGAAGAGGTCCTCACCGACCTTGCGCCACTTGCCGAAAAAAGGGGCATAGCCCTCAATTGTGCTGGAGACGCTCTAGCAATCGGGAGCGACACGCTCCTCTATCGGCTGGTGTTTAACCTGGCCGAAAACGCTATCCGCTATAGCCGCACCGACTCGAGCGTTACCGTCTCCATCCGCGACAACGACAGCCACGTGTTCCTGCGAGTCGAGGACCAGGGCCCGGGAATACCCAAGCAGTACCGTGAGAGCATCTTCCAGCCGTTCTTTCGCCTGGATAAATCCCGCAGCAGGGCATACGGCGGCGCAGGACTCGGACTAGCGCTCGTTTGGGAGATTGCAGCGCTTCACGGTGGCACGGTAGAGGTCGAAGCAAGTTCCGAGAACGGGACCACCATGCTCGCAAGCCTTCCAAAACGATCCATAGCGTTAACCGAACAGTAAAACTAGAACGAGGCCCAGTGGGTCCCGCCCTTACAAAACCCGAAGGCTTTCCATGTGTCTGTACTATGAGCCGTTGGGGAACCAGATGTCAACCAGCATGCCGAGCTCAGTCACCTCATCCTAGGGAAAGGAGCAAAGGGGCGTCACTGCTTTTGACGGTGCTCTTAGCTACAGTAGACCTTCCACGAAAGGTTTGAGCTTGTCGAGCATCGCGTCGCTTCTGATGACTGTACCTAAATCGAGGTGCTCACTCTTCTCCTTCGTAATCGTCTGAGTGATTACGCCCATGAACAGCAGCCTGGAGCCGATGGCAATTCCGTCGGTCGTGGGATAGCTGCCCTGGTTGAGGATGAAGGCGGGACTGCCGCTGGAGCCCTCGAATACAGATGCGTCAACGAGGAACTCGCGCTTACCCTTGTAGTCGTTCCAAGCGGGCGTGGAAGTCCAGCCTTGCCTGATGAGGGGGGTCTTGTTGTAGTCGTCATAGAGCCCGCTGGGGTATCCGATAAAGGTGATTTGCTCGAGCGCCGCCAAATTGTCCAGCACACTCTTCTTCGGGATGAGTCCAGAGTCGATGGATCGGTAGAAGGGCCTCTTCCCGTTTTCTTCAAGCATGCTGAGAACAGGGGCCACCGGCATCGCAACCAAGTCGAGCTCTCCGAGCTTCTTCCCCTCGATGAATGACTTGTCGAAGTTCACGCTGATGGTCTCGCATGACGGGGCGTCACCTTCGGCTAGATTGATGACGAAGCGACCCTGAATCACATCCTTGAGGACATGGTGGTTGGTAATGAGCAGGGGCACTTTTCGCCCGTCTTCAAGGTCATAGGAAAAGAAGAATCCTGTACCCGAGACGCCCGTGCCTTCGGTAGTAATGCCCACGATGGGGACCGTGGTAAAGAGCAGCTGCGTGCTCGTATCATTAATGTTCATCGGTCTTGGTCTCCTTGTCATCGGGATCCGCCAGGTGTTCTAGGACGCGCTCGGCCAGATCAGATTTGCCCTGCTTCTCTTCTTTTCGGATAAAGATAAAAGCGACAAAGAGTCCTACTGCGCCACACGGTGCTACGCAGAGCATCAAGATACCGGGCAAAGATGCGAGATTGACAGATGACGACAAACCCCCGAGAAACCAGCCCAGGAACGTTGTCGCAAGACCTAAAAGGATGTCAGGTTTGTAGGAAGGGCGCTCCTGCTTGGCCTGAAGGAGCATCTCCCTTGCTTTTCTCAGGTCGCTGTCGCGCTGTCCGACGTATGATTCCTGCAGGTATTCATTGGGGATGCGAACCTCGTGGTCCTGGCGCACGGCGACGTGCTCCCGGTCATTTATGAGGTGGATGCCGTTACTTGCCTCTCCAACGCTAGCATTGTCGCCCATGTGCTCGAATACGCTGTCGAGGTCAGCCCACCTGACTCTATGGGCAAGCGCCTGGTCTTGTGGTGGGTTCTCTTGACCTTTCTCCACCAGATCTCCTTAGAACAAGGTCCTAGCGTCTTGCGGAAGTTTATGGTCACAGCAGAGACACCATGGTTCAACCAATATATCGATGGATAGATTATACCGTGCGGCTGATATGGCGACCAAGGGATGCTGCCGGCACGGCTGTGGGGTGCTAGTGACTTGCAGATTGCTGGCGACAGGCTACTAATAGCGGCATGGCTTTGCTGTTGGCTCACTCCGCCGCCCGCCTCACGGCGCCGGGGGTTTCTCGGCGCAGTGAGGCGGCATCGGTTGTTCTAGCTGTTCTGTGCCAATAGGTTGTTTACACCCGGGTAGTGACAAATAGGGAGGGCTCCCACATGCTGTGAGTTGTCTAGACGAACAGCAGAGGAGCCCTCCCATGGAGCAACATCCTAACGCAAGGCTCACCCCGAGGGGGCGCGAGACGCTCGTCTCGCGCATAGAGTCCGGCCTCGGCGTCGCCGAGACCGCGCGTCAGATGGGCGTCAGCCGCCAGACGGCGAGCAAGTGGCTGCGCCGCAGCAGGTCCGGAGAGCCCATGTCCGACCGCAGTAGCCGCCCGCGCAGGCTCGCGAGGTCCACGCCGCGCGAGATCGAGAACCGGGTCCGCGAGGCGCGCTCGTCACTGCCGCTCGCCCCGCCCGGGCTGGCGCCGGGCGCGCTATGCTTAGGGAGCGGTGGGCGCCTCCGGAGCAGCAGGGGACTCGGACGCGGTGATGCCGGAGGTGTCGATCTCGCCCAGATTGGCGAGCTGCTCGATGAGGGGGAGGCCCATCGGGTCGTCCACCTCGACGCCGCCGAGCACGATGGTGCTGTAGCGCGTGTCGACATGGGTTGTGAACACGGCCGGGTCGAAACCCGAAGCGATAAAGCCAATGCCCGCGAGGACAACACCCGCGGCAACGAGCCCGCCCGCCACGGCGAGGTAGATCTTCTTCGCACTGGTCATGGTACTCACTCCTTTCTACGCCGCGAGATGCGCGGCAGCGCCGCCCTTCTCGCCCTTACCCTTCCAGAAGGGCGAGGCGGCCTTCCTCGCCCAGAGCGCCGAGAGGCGCGCAATTTGTTTTGAGGCGGCCCAAGCGCCAGCACCAACGAAGAGCGCCACGCCGACGAGGCCGAGCCCCACGCCCGCCGAGGCGAGGGCGTACGGGAAGTGGCCGATGATGACGCCGCTTACGGCAAGCAGGAGCCCAACTACGCCCACGCCCCCGAGTGCCACCGCGACGATCCACACGCAGAGCGCCAGCACCCAGATGCAGATATAGACCGTGACGGCCACGGCGGCGAAGGCGGCGAGCAGCGGCACCCACACCGGGGAGCCCACGATGGCCAGCACCCACAGCAGCGCGGTGCTGCGCCGGCGCGTCCTCGCGATCGCGCGCGGCACGGCGGGCAGGTCGTCGAGCGTGGCCTCCGCCACCTCGCCGGGCGTGCCCATGGCGGCCACGGCCTCCTCCTCGCTCATACCGTCCTCCATGCGGTCGGCGATGGCCTCCGCATAGAACGCCTTGGTCTCCTCCACCTGCTCGGCCGGCAGGCAGGCGAGCAGCTCGCCCAACCGGCCCAGAAACTCATCGCGCGTCATGGTGCGCCTCCTCAACGTATGCGTAAATCTCCCGTACGGACGGCCACTCGGCCAGGAACTCCTCGATGCGCGCTCGCCCGTCGTCCGTGATGCGGTAGTACCGGCGCAGCCGCCCGTTGTGCTCGGCGGAGCGCGCCGTGATGCACCCGGCCTTCTCCAGGCGCTTGAGCAGCGGGTAGAGCGTCGACTCCGTGAGCCCCATGCTCGCCGGTACGTCCTTCACGATCTGGTAGCCGTAGGACTCCTCGCCGGAGACGGCCGCGAGCACGCAGGCCTCCAGGAAGCCGCGCTTCATCTGTGCCTCCATCCGCACACCTCCTCTCGTCATATACTATGCTATACACACTATACGATGCAAGGTATTAGACGTCAACTCTCATCGCGAAGATTCTCCGGCCCCTGCGCGCTGCGAACGTGATATCGCGGGGCGGTTGGCATTATGCATGAAACGTCAAGAAACGCTCTTTTGATCCACTTCCACTCGGCCCCATATGCCTTGTACAACACCCCCCTTCAACCTTGGGTTCAAGGGAGCCGCTAGGCTGGGCGTGCCGGACGGTAAGGTCCTGGACGCGATGGTGGACTTCTCCGATGCCATAGGGGTCATGGGTCTACGCCGATGGAAGCCCACGCACGCGGCAGGGCTCGCCCGTCACCGCTGGTCGCCGGACGGTCCCCACGCTCCGCTCGCCAACGCGCAGGCGACAGCAGCAGTCCAGCGCTAGCTGGAGACGCCGGAATGCCCAGAAGATGCGTTTCCCATCACTGCGACAGAGCTTTTTGCAGGGGTGGCATTTTTTCCTAATATCGAGGTCAGCTTGGCTTCGGTAGCCACCTTGAGAGCATCGCCAATAGACTCTTCCTTTATGCGTTCGGCATAATCGTAGGCAATACCCAAAAATTCCAGTCCCGAGCAACAGGAGTACAATTGCTGCATTGTTGCCACCTGATGGGAGATGGAAGATGGACTGCGATGGCTACCCACGCGTTCCCATGCCGTTGATGTGCACCGCCTTTGTGCCGGGGCAGATTGACGCTGCGGTTGCAGGCATTTCCGACCCCGATTCGCGCGCCATTGCCACGGCAGAAGCTCTGTACTTTCGCGGACAGGCCGCCCTCGCTGCCAAGACGGCGCGCCCCTATCTTGACGCCACCGATCCCGCACTGCGCTATTCCGCATGCTTTATCTGCGGATATGCCAGCCTGTCGCTCAACCGTATCCCCGACGCCCGCCGGTGCCTTGCTGGCATCCTCGATATGCCAACCGACGAGGAGTCGCCCGCCGTCCACGCCACGCATATCCTGTTCGCCTCGGCCGCGAGCGTCCTGCTGCACTTGCCTTCCCCGTATTCCGCCGAAGAGTTTTATCCGCTTGCGGCGCATCTGCCCGAAGGCCTGCGCCTGTTCGCCAGCTACGTGATGGCGCACGCCCTGTACCTGCGCGGCGAATATGGCCGCAGTCTGGGCATGGCAGAAAACGCCCTGATCATGAAACAGGGAAGCTATCCCATCTCGGAGCTATTCCTGCACTTGTCGGCTTCTATGGCATGCATGAGCCTCAAGGACATCGACGCCGCAAAGGCACACTTCGGAGTTGCTTGGAACATTGCGCGTCCCGACGGCCTTATCGAGCTCATTGGCGAGCACCACGGCCTTTTGCAGGGACTCATCGAGGCATGCCTAAAATCGCAATACCCTGACGATTTCGCACGCATCATCGAGATTACGTATCGATTCAGCTACGGCTGGCGGCGCATCCACAACCCCGATTCGGGCGAGGACGTGGCCGACGATTTAACGACCACGGAATTCACCATGGCCATGCTCGCCTGTCGTGGATGGACCAACGCCGAAATCGCACGCCATATGGGAGTATCGTCGGGCACCGTCAAAAACCGCCTATCAGGAGTGTATGCCAAACTTGGTATCGGAACTCGCGCCGAGTTGGTCGCGCATATGTTGCGTTAGCGACCGGGCCGCCAAGAGCATCGAACGCGTTCCGGAACCCGGCGCTTCGCTCGATTAATTTGGACATTTTGACCCTTGAACGGCACTACCGCCACGTGGCGCCTTCTCGCAAAATTGGATTATTTCCACCGATACCTGCGGGATGGGAGCCAAAGATGCTTGATCGCCGTTCGTTACTTGTTGCCGGAGCGTCCTCGCTGGCGAGCATTATGTTGCCGCGCGTGCCGGGAAGCGCAAACGCCTTCATACTGCCGTTCGCCCCCACCGAGGCATACGCCGATGAAGATGATCCCTTCAAGGTCTTGGTGCTCTCGCGTACCATGTTTGGTGTGGTCGTGGTCGACGTCGCCAACAAGAATACGCCCATCACGGGTGCCCAGGTCACGCTCACATCGCGCTATGCCGCAGGCAAGCAGCTCACCGCCACGACCGATGACGAAGGCACGGCTATCTTTGAGGTCGCCCCTCTTTCGGAAGGCTACGTGGACGAGGCAACGCTTCTCGACGCGTACGACTTTAATGGCGGCATCTCCATCAGCATGAAAGGCTACCGCGATGTCGAGATTCCCCTCGCGCGTGTCCAAGGCGGCACCGCCATTACCGCACCCACACGTCCGCTCTCCGATGGCGAGCCGTACTTTCGACAGCTCACGTTCGACGAATGGGACATCCAGTACGCCGACGCCACGTTTATGGCATTGCCGAAGGACGACACGGCAAACGAGCAGCCCGATACGCACGCCTTTACCGTGCAGGCACATCTGCCACAGGGCGGACAGGCAACGCTGCGCATCAACAAGGTAATGCCCGCCACGGACAGCTCGCCCGAAACCGTCACGCAGATTGGCCAAGTCAAGGCCAGCGCATCGGGCGCGGATAATCTGGCGACGTTCACACTCGAAGACAAGTTTCTCGACGCGGCATCGGGCCTTCTGGAAGAAGGGTGCAAGCTGCGCTTTGTGCTCGACTATCAAGGCAAAACCTACACGCTCTCCTCCCCCATGGCCGTTGTCACCGCGCCGGCGGCAAAGGCGGAATCGGGCTCGACCACTATCGTCCCCACCACCATGGACCAAGAGATAACTCCGTTTGATTTCCCCGCGGCATTTCCCGGCATCGGCGGCAATAAGTTCACGTGCTGGATGCCATCGTTCCCCATTCTGTTCGATTTCTCGTTTGCCGGGTACGTACTGTTTGGCGGAGGATACAAACCGGTCGGCTACATGAACGATTCGGGCAATCCGGATCCGGAATACTGGAAGAAATCGCCACGCGAGTCGGGCGCCAAGCAGGCAAACCGCTACCTCGACGAAATGGAGGGGAAGTGGAATCAGTACAAGAGTATGAGTGCCGGTTCGGGCACCGATCCAAGGAACACTAAGCTCCTTCGCCACCATTGCACACTGCTGTTCACGATGGATATCGCCACGCAGCTGTACGGATCGCTCGCCTACGACTGGGTGGGCAAAACCTGGGGTGACAACAACGATCCCGCATTTGGCAATATTAAGGCCCTCTTCCAGGTAAAAACCGACCTCAATTGGACCGAGCAGTTCACCTTGGGACCGGTGCCGTTTTTCTTAAACGTCAACCCCTGGGTGCTGGCAAAACTGGCGCTCGCCGTGGGCGCCCACACGCACGGCAGCGGCGCGGCGTTTTTCAAGAACATTTCGCTCGACTATTCCAATACGTCGGGATCGTTCACCATCCAGATCGGGCTTGCCGTCACCTTTGGCGCCGGCGTTGCAGGCGTCGCCTCGTCTGCCGTGCGCGGCGCCGCATCCCTCACGCTGTTCATTGGGTATGAGAAGGCGGACGGGCACCAGCTTCCGCGACTGCGCGTAGGTGCAGACGTCGATGTCGATGTGATACTCCAGTTTGTAATGTTCAAGTGGACCACCAAGGCTTGGTCGGGGTCGTGGCCCACACTCCTCGATTCGTGGAATATGTCGGTGAACAATGGCAACCAGTATGTGCTCCAGCGCTCTGAGCTCGCATTGGGTGGAGATACGCCTTACACGCTGGATGCCCGCTTCGGCACGCCCGGCAACATCGAGGCGGGCGGCGTGCCGCAATTTATCGCATCGGCCACCATCGTCACCAACGCCGAGCTGCTCGCACGCGCCGAGGTTGCAGCCACCGCGATAAACGCCGCGCCTGTCGTGCGCGATTGGGATCAAGCGGTCACGCGCATTGAGCTCGAGGCGGATGCAGAAAGCGACGACACGGGACAGATCGAGCATTTCGTCCATGCACTGATAGGGAACGACGAAAACGCCGCGCCGATGTACGAGTACACCTATATCGGGCAGGCGACGAACACCGTTGCGGACCCCAACGCCAATTCTGCTGGTGTATCGGAGGACGAGCGTGGCGGCATCAAGCCCTCGAGCGACAACGTGCTGTTTACTGGCGTGCTCAGCGAAGCTCACATGAAGCTGGCAATGATTGCCGGCGTAGAATGCCTGTTCCGTATCGCCTCGGTGCGCTACGGCGACAATGGCCGCTCGCGCCTAGTGGTGCACACAAAGGCAAACGGCACGTGGTCCGCTCCCACGCCCGTGGACTTTCCCCTTGGGTTTGGCGAGAACGACGTGGAGCGCGACGGCATATACGATTACGACTTCGACGTGGTGGAATATACGGACGGAAGAGGAAACCAGGACGCCTACGTGCTGCTGGTCTCGGGCGAGCGCCCCGACGGCGACAACACCCTTTTCGATACGGCAAGCACAGCCGGCATACTGTCCGTTGTGCGCCTGCGCATAAGCAATAACGAAGTTCGCGTGATATCGCACACGTCATGGCGCAGCATCTCGCGCGGCCGTCTGCAAGAGGATGGCTACCATTGCCGGCAGTGCCCGCGTATCACGGTGGGCAAGACGCTGGTCGACGGACGTCTGTCGGGCGCCTACCTCCACCGCCGCGGAACCACCGCAGAAAAGGCGCTCGGCAGCGAGGCTGAGGTTGCGCTGGAGTGCTTTACCCTATGGTCGGACGTTTCGGGCGACAGCCTAACGTTCCGCCAAGTTCTCCGCTTTCCACAAGCACCGTCGAGCATCGAGCTCGGCGCGCCCGAGAATATCAACGGCAAAATGGTGGTGCCCGTTGCATACGAGACCGCAGGCGGTTGTGGCTGTGCATCGTACGCCGTGATCGGCCAGTCCATTGCGGGCTGGGGCGTTATGTCGCCAGATGCCACAGTACCCCACGCGGTGCCGTGGCCGCAGCACACGGGCTTTTTGGCTACCGTCAACGAGCAACTGCAGCATATTACTTGGACGCGAGGCGCATCGGCATTTGCAACGCAGCCCGTGGGTGCCGCAGGCTGTGGCCCGGCATCGTTTAGCGTAAGCAACAACGGCAGGTGCGTGCTCTATGTAGAGAACACCGATGGCAAGGTGGGGCAAACCTACGACGAAGAAGGCAACCCGGTAGCAGTGATGGGCAAGCACTTCCGCATCTTCGCCAGCACCTTGTCAGGCGATCTGTTTACGGAGCCGTTCGTGATGTGCGAGCTGGACCATCCCGTCGATCAGATAACGACATTTTTGACGTCGGGGAGCATGCTCTCCGCGCTCGCCACGCACATTGTGAGCGCGGAGAAGAGCGAGGCAGAACTACACGGCATCGAAGTGCCCTTGGTGGCGTGTGCCACTCCGACGGGCGCGGTCGCTACCTCGGGCGCGGTGGTGCCCGGAGCAGCAGGCGAATCCTTCATGGTCACGGTGCGAAACGACGGTAACACCTTGCTGACCGCCGGCACGATCGATCTGTACCGAGAGGGCTCCAGCCAGCCGTTCTCCAGCGCATCCATCGGGTTCGGAGCAAACGCACGCATGGCTTCGATCTACGATCCGGAGCTTGCCGAGGATGCTTCGGCCAACGACATGGCACACGTGAAGTACGCGCTCGAGACGCTGGGCACATGTTTTGCAACGCACCCGCTGGTAGCCGACAACGGCAACGCCGTGCTGGCACCGGGTTGCACGGCACAGTTCCGCATGAGCTTCGCTATCCCCGAGAGTTGGAGCGACGAAGTGGGCAAACGCGTAACGCTATATGCGAAAGCGCGTAATCTGGTGGCGCTCGATCCCGTAACGCTCGAGGAAATTCGACCGGGCGCAAACTCGGCGCTGGGCGCCGTACTGCACGAGCTTCATGTGCCCGACGCGGCATGCGAACGCTCAGAAGTTCAGGTCGGCGTATGCGACAGCGCGGATACGACGGGGCTTCACGATGCACCGATGACGGCGGACGGCGGTGGTGGCTCGAGTGGCGGTGGTACTGACAAGGACGGCGACTCCGGCGGAAGCAGCTCCAGCAGTGGCAAGGACCACGGCACTAACAAGCGCTCCGGAAAAGCGGGCGCGCTTGCGGGCACGGGCGATGTCAACGCTCCCCTTACGGCAGCCGCAGCAGCACTCGCCGCAGCAGGCGCCGGCCTCGTCGCCTACAGCGCCCGCCGCACGGCGTTCGAAACCGACACCGCCGATGAGGTTAATTCTGATAAGCCTCACTAGCTCCTAGTTACTTTTGTGAGAGACGCCGACTCGGCTCATCGAACACC
Organism: uncultured Collinsella sp.; assembly: GCA_902494765.1. Classification (GTDB taxonomy): domain Bacteria; phylum Actinomycetota; class Coriobacteriia; order Coriobacteriales; family Coriobacteriaceae; genus Collinsella. The sequence goes on along the minus strand of CABUUK010000006.1, from coordinate 33,867 downwards.
AAAAGGGGCTGGTTCTGGATACCCAGAGCCAGCCCATTGCGCATTAGATGTCGTCAGAGGAGTTGAGTTCTGCCTCGAGCTTGGCACGGCGTCTTTTCGCCAACAATCCGCACGACATGTCTTCGACAGCGTATCCAACCGCAAACGCAGCAAGACACATTCGGCCGTCATCAAACTTACTCGGACAGAGCCGACTCGGTTTTGTCCGAGTAAACGAATCTCCATCGAACTCCGAACGATTGTTCGATGGATTTCGTGTTGGGTGGAATCGTCTGTGGGCTGGGCTATGCTACCTTGACTATCTATATGACTTAAACGCAGCAAAGGAGCACCGAGAGAGCGAGTATGGCAAAAAACACCGCAAACTATGGTAACGACAGTATCCGCCAGCTCAAGGACGAGGAGCGCGTACGCCTGCGCCCCGCCGTCATCTTTGGCTCGGACGGACTCGACGGCTGCGCGCATGCCGCCTTCGAGATCCTGTCCAACGCCGTTGACGAGGCGCGCCAGGGCTACGGCAAGCTCATCACCCTTACCGCCTTTCGCGATGGTTCCATTCAGGTAGAGGACAACGGCCGCGGCTGCCCGCTCGACTGGAACCCCTCCGAGAAGCGCTTTAACTGGGAACTCGTCTTTTGCGAGCTCTACGCCGGCGGCAAATACAATAACAACCAGGGCGGCGACTACGACTTCTCGCTCGGTACCAACGGCCTGGGCTCGTGCGCGACCCAGTACGCCTCCGAGTACATGGACGTCACGGTTTGGCGCGATGGCAACAAGTACTCCCTGCACTTTAAGAAGGGCAAGGTCGTCGGCGCCAAAAAGAAGGCACTCGAGATTGAGCCCAGCGACGAGGACCGTACCGGCACCACCATCAAGTGGCGCCCCGATCTTGAGGTCTTTACCTCCATCAGCATCCCCCACGATTGGTATCGCGAAACCATGCGCCGCCAGGCCGTGGTCAACGCCAACGTGACCTTCCGCCTGCGCATCGAGGGCGACGACGGCGAATTTACCGAAGAGGACTTTTGCTATCCCAAGGGCATCGAAGACTACGTGCTCGAGAAGGTCGGTACCGACTACCTCACCGAGCCCTTCTTTATCGAGACCGACCGTCGCGGTCGCGATCGCGAGGACCTGCCCGACTACAACGTCAAGATTACCGCGTGCATGTGCTTCTCGCGCACCTTCATGATGCAGGAGTACTACCACAACTCGTCATGGCTCGAGAACGGCGGCTCGCCCGAGAAGGCGGCCCGTAGCGCTCTGACCAGCGCCATCGATGCCTACATTAAGCAACAGGGCAAATACAACAAAAACGAGAGCGGCATTAAGTGGCAGGACGTCCAGGACTGTCTGGTGCTGGTGACCAACTGCTTCTCAACCCAGACGTCCTACGAGAACCAGACTAAGAAGGCCATCAACAACCGCTTTATCCAGCAGGCTATGACGGCCTTCTTTAAGGAGCGCCTCTCGACTTACCTGATCGAGAACAAAGACGCTGCCAACAAGATCATGGAGCAGGTGCTCATCAACAAGCGTTCGCGCGAGAACGCCGAGAAGACACGCCAGAGCATCAAAACCAACCTGCAGCAGAAGACCGACATGGCCAACCGCGTGCAGAAGTTCATCGACTGCCGCTCCAAAGATAAGAACCGTCGCGAGATCTACATCGTAGAGGGCGACTCGGCAGCAGGCGCCATCCGCACGTCGCGCGATGCCGAGTTCCAGGGCGTTATGCCCGTCCGCGGCAAGATCCTCAACTGCCTGAAGGAGGATTATCCGCGTATCTTTAAGTCCGACATCATCATGGACCTCATGCGCGTGCTGGGCTGCGGCGTGGAGATCAAAGACAAGCGCATCAAGAACCTCGGCGCCTTCGACCTAGACAACCTCAACTGGAACAAGGTCATCATCTGTACGGACGCCGACGTCGACGGTTACCACATCCGCACGCTCGTACTCACCATGCTCTATCGACTGGTGCCCACGCTTATCGACGAGGGCTACGTCTATATCGCCGAGTCGCCACTCTACGAGATCAACTGCAAAGAGAAGACCTACTTTGCCTACACCGAGCTCGAGAAGAACGGCATTCTTAAGGAGATCGGCGACCAGAAGTGCTCCATCAACCGCTCCAAGGGTCTTGGTGAGAACGACCCGGACATGATGTGGCTCACCACCATGAACCCCGAGACGCGTCGCCTGATCAAGGTGGAGCCCGAGGACGTCACCAAGATGGAAACCATGTTCAACCTTTTGCTGGGCAACGACGAGGCGGGCCGCAAGCGCCATATCTCCGAGCACGGCAAGGAATACCTGGACCAGCTGGACCTGCAATAGCAGCAAATCGATAACGACGGCCCATAAGAAGTTCAAGAGGAAATCGTGGCAAAGAAGAAGACGAAGAACCAGCCAAAGAAAAAGCAGGTCAACGCCGAGAACGTCATCGGCCTGCACTCCGAGGTCACCGACCAGCCGATTACGCAGACGCTCGAGGTCAACTACATGCCTTACGCCATGAGCGTCAACGTCTCGCGTGCATTCCCCGAGATTGACGGCTTTAAGCCCTCGCATCGCAAACTGCTCTACACCATGTACAAGATGGGTCTGCTCAAGGGCGAGCGCCAGAAGAGCGCCAACATCGTGGGCCAGACCATGAAGCTCAACCCGCACGGCGACGCCGCGATCTACGAGACGATGGTGCGTCTGGCAACCGGCAATGAGGCGCTGCTCGCGCCGTTCGTTGAGTCGAAGGGCAACTTTGGCAAGTACTATTCGGGCGACCTGAGCTACGCCGCCTCGCGTTATACCGAGGCCAAGCTCTCCCCCATCAGCGCCGAGATCTTCAAGGACATCGACAAGGACCCGGTCGACTTCGTTGACAGCTACGACGGCGCCATGAAGGAGCCGCGCCTGCTGCCCACCACGTTCCCCAACATCCTTGTCTCGGCCAATAAGGGCATCGGCGTCGCCATGGCGTCCGACATCTGCGGTTTCAACCTCAACGAGGTCTGCACTGCCACCATGCACTACCTGCAGGATCCTAACTGCGACCTGCTCGAATATATGCCCATGCCCGACTTCTCGACCGGCGGCGAAATTATCTATCGCCGCGAGGAGATGGAGAAGATCGTCGAGACCGGCCTTGGCAGCTTCCAGATCCGCTCCCGCTGGCGCTGGATTCCCGAAGAGCGCATCATCGAGGTCTACGAGATCCCCTACACCACCAAGACCGATGTCATCATCGAACGCATCGTCAAGCTCTCCAAAGAGGGCAAGGTCAAGGAGATCGCTGATATCCGCGACGAGACCGACCTCTCGGGCTTGCGCATCGCCATCGACCTTAAGCGCGGTGTCGACCCCGACAAGCTCATGGCCAAGCTCTATCGCTCGACCACGCTGCAGGATTCGTTCTCTTGCAACTTCAACGTGCTGGTCGACGGCTATCCCCGCGTCATGGGCGTGCGCCAGATCCTGCACGAGTGGGTTGCGTGGCGCATTCAGTCCACGCGTCGCCGCATTAACTTTGACCTGGGTAAAAAGTCCGAGCGCCTGCACCTGCTGCACGGCCTCGAGGCGATCCTGCTCGACATCGACAAGGCCATCGCCATCATCCGCGGCACCAAGCTCGAGGCCGAGGTCGTACCCAACCTTATGAAGGGTTTCGACATCGATGAGACCCAGGCCGAGTTTGTTGCCGAGCTCAAGCTCCGCAACATCAACGAGGAGTACATTCTCAACCGCACCAAGGACATCGCCAAGCTCGAAGGCGAGATTGCCGAGCTCGAGGAAATCCTCTCGAGCGAGGAGAATATCAAGAAGGTCATCAGCGACGAGCTGGCCGCCGTCAACAAGAAGTACGTGATGCCGCGCCGCACGGGCAGGATCGAGCCCCACGAGGTTGTCGAGGTGAGCCTGGAGCCCGAGGTCGAGGAGTACCCAGTGACCATCATGCTCTCGCGCGACGGCTACCTCAAGAAGATGACGGACCGTGTGCTCAAGAAGGCTGCCACGCTCAAGTACAAGGACGGCGACAAGCCCTTTATCGAGTTCCCATCCTCCAACACGCACGAGCTGCTCGTGTTTACCAACAAGAGCCAGGTGTACAAGTGCAAGGTCGCGCAGTTTGAGGACACCAAGTCGGCCCAGCTGGGCTCGTACCTGCCGACCGATCTTGAGATGGAACCCGACGAGAGCGTCATCTGGGTTATCGACCCCGAGGACTACAGGGCTGACGCGCTGTTTGTCTTTGAAAACGGCCGCGTGGTGCGCGTCGCGCTTTCCGGATACGTCACCAAGACCAACCGCAAGCGCCTCAAAAACGCCATCTACGGCGGCAGCAAGTTGCTGTATGCCCAGGTGCTCAAAGAGGACCGCGACATTGCGCTGGTCTCGAGCGACTACCGCCTGATGAACTTCAACACGTCGTTGCTCAAGACCAAGACGACCACCAACACGCAGGGCGTCCAGGCATTCACGGCCAAGAAGGGCCGCTCGGTCACCACGGTCGGCACGACCGAGGACATCCTCGGCGCCGGCGTTTCCGCCGAGAAGTTCACCGCGCAGAGCCTACCCTCCGCCGGTGCCCTCATGAAGGAAAACGACATGCCGAGCTTGTTTGACTAAAAGCCAGAACTCTTCATCAGGCACATGATTTAGGAACAGTTAAAGGCCCAGGCGACACAACCGCCTGGGCCTTTTCGTCAAGCGAAAGGCCTGGTACTGTCGTTAGCAAAATTTGCAAAAATTAGCAAAACTTGCAAAAAATACCAAAACTTGCAAAAGGAAATGTCAACAGCCACGCATGGCAATCAGCAATCCTCTTGGTAAGAGCAACAAGCACTTCGGTTAGCGCTGATTGCCATGCGTTCTTCTTGTCCTTAGGCGAGCTTGCGAGCAAGCTCTCGCACCGCTTCCAACTTGGGCGAGGAGGCCATGCTGTCGCGCTCGGTCATACCGCTGATGGTGACAACGCCTTGGTCCTCCCACTTGCAGTATGCGCATGCGGACTTGTACATGGCGATCGCAGCATCATAGACGCCCTCGCTGTGGCTATCGAGCAAAAGGGCCGTCTTGGTGAACGGGAAGCCCGTAGCACCGAAGGCGTAAAGGCGGTCGATGGCGGCTTTCTCCTGCGCGGTAATATCAAACCAGTAGATCGGCGAAGCGAAGACGACCATGTCGGCGTCTTTCAACGACTCGATCACGCCGGCCATGTCGTCCTTCTGCACGCAGGCACCCTCATGGGCAAAGCAGTACTGGCATCCCAGGCAACCAGTGATCTTCTTGCTGGCAACGCGGACGACCTCGACCGTATGGCCGCCCTCACGCGCGGTCTCGGCAAACGCCTCGACCATAATGTCGGTATTGGCGCCCTTACGCGGGCTACCGCTCAATACAACGATATTCATAGGAATCTCCCTCCTTCATGCCGCAGGCGCGCGGCACGCTTTCTGTTTTAACCAAACCGGATGGAGCTATTCAGTTGTCTGCAGACCACATCTCTTGTTCGCACTCTCTAGACACAATTCCATTGGTTGATAACTCCCCGGCAACCTTAATTCTCTCTCCAAGAATCAAGCGGGCAGAATGTTGCTCGCAAAGTGTCGGCTGTGGGAAAATTAACTTGAGCTTTCTCCCTGCTCGCGTGAGCGTTCGCGTGTATGAACCTGGCCGAATCGGACAGGCGCAATATAGACCCACGGAAACCGGCCTACGAACAAGGAGCGCTTTATGTATGGACAGTGTGTTACACCTCAAACCCAGAACAAACGGACCAGCCTGTCTATCCGCAACGCCATGCGTCATACAGGTGTCAGAGTCGCTGCTTTCGGAGTATGCATTCTTATGGCGGGGCTGCTTTTGCTACCCGGCGCGGCACTGGCGGCCGAAATGCCCGAACCCGATACCGCAACGCCCATTACCTGCGACGAAACCAACACGAACGGCAACTTCACAGCTACCACCGTTGTCGACCATTACTACGACCTAGAGCTACCCCCTGCTTTCATGTTGATCCAGAACGAGGCGTTTGTTTACGACTTCCCCGACGAACCCGAGGATTTCTCCTACGGGCTTAACGACACCGTCCACCTCTTCAAGGTCGACACCGATACCGAAAGCCTTATAAAAACCGAGAACCCCAAAGAGGCAAGCGTCTCTATCGCCCTGACCATGATCGACAATCACGTAAGAGCAACCGTAGTCTTTACAGGCGGTTACGCCGACGACCAAATCCCTTACAGGCTGAATCTCGTCAGCTCAACCCGCCTTGGTACACACGTTGACCGCGATTGCGACACCACGCAGGGAACTATGCGCGAGACACGACACGATTACTACATCCGCTACGTCTTCGACAGCGACGTGCACTTGATTGCAACCGACGCAACCGATCCCGAGCCCAGCCCTGACGTTAAGCCGAACCCAGAGGTGAAACCCAATCCAGAAACCAAGCCCGAGCCCACGCCGCAGCCTAAAACAGAAAAGCCAGCCGCAGCCTCCTCCCCCGCCAAGACACCAGCGGTCGTTAAGCACACCGAGACCGTCCTGCCCGCAACAGGCGACAACGGCGCAACGGCAGTCGTCTTGAGCGCAGTTGGCGTAGCGATCGCAGCAGCCGGCATTTCCGCAACAAGGAGCCGCAACAGCTAGCTAAAATATGGCAAATCGACGCACGGAAAGAAACGTACCGATGCTGGTGGATTTCAACGAGGTCAAAGAGGCAACCATCCCGGGAGTGAACAACGAGACGGGCGAGATGAACGCCAGGTTGTAGATGGACTGGCAGGGCAAGATTATCCCGATGGCTATTCATTCAGGCGGCTCGATTGGTCCTCACACGCGCTCAGCGCACACTAGGGCCGCCGGCTCGGCACATGTCGAAAAATGAGAGTGGATAATCCACGCTCATGCGTCCAGATTTCCACGCTCGTGCAGGCGTGTCGGAAATGCACGCTCCATCCTTGGTAGCAGGAAGCGCGCTTCGAACAGCGAAAGCTGAAGCGCAAGCAAAAGCATCGCGGGCATTAATCAATGCCGACATGAATCGGAGCCAGCCTCCACTCAAATTAGGTCGCCGTCGTCTTTCATAAACGACACCATGTTCAGATGCCTGACGCCGTCTCTCTCCTGCAGCAGGGGGTCAAGCGTGAAAAGGTAGCGCGGATATCCGTCCCTGATGTAGCCGAACGGCCTGTACTCCCGCTCCTCCACGTCCCTATCGGCGATCGTCATCGAGACCTGGATGTAGGCGTAGGCGTTGCGTCTACGCGCGATGAAGTCGCACTCCAGCTTCCCGATGCGGCCTACGGATAGCTTATATCCCCTCGAGCGGAGATAGATGTACAGGGCGTTTTCCAACGAGGGCCCGTAATTCAACCGGACATCGACGTTGCGCGCAAAATAGATACCCGGATCCGCGAGGTAGTACTTCTCCTCGCCGCGCAACGATTTGCGGGACTTAAGGTCGAACCTCTCGCATTTATAGAGCACCTTGGCATCGACGAGCATCTGGATATAGGAGGCGATTGTCCGCCGCTCGACGGCAATATGCTCTGTCTTGGTGAAGTAGCCGTGAAGGTTGGTGAGGCTCGTCGGCGCACCGTAGTTGTTGATGACGTAGGTCATGACACGGTTGAACGTATCGATGTTCCGGATCTTGTTGCGAGACCTGATGTCCTTGTCGACGATCTGCCCTACGACATCCTCGATGTAGCGAGCCTTCGCCTCGGGGTCATCGTATTCCAGGGACCGGGGAAACCCTCCATACCGTAGATATTCGTCAAACTCGATCCGCGCGTCACCGACCTCCTTGCCCATGAACCTCTTCATATCGAGAAACTCGGAAAAGGACAGGGTGAACATCTCGAACTCCACGTATCGGCCCGTGAGCTTGGTCATCAGCTCGCCAGACAGCAGATACGAGTTGGAGCCTGTGATGAAAATCGAGAAGCCGCCATCCGAGTTATAGGCGTTCACGACCTCCTCGTAGTCTCGGACGTTCTGCACCTCATCGATGAAGAGGTATTTGAAGTCGTTGTCAGCCAGAAGCGACTCGATTTTTTCCTCCAGCTGATCAGGCGTCTTAATTGAGCGGTTGCCGCGCTTGTCGAGGTCGAGGTAGATGATGTCCTTGTCTTCGACACCACGGTTTCTCAGTTCTTCGGCAATCGTCGACATGAGGCACGATTTGCCGCAGCGGCGGATACCCGTGATCACCTTGATCAGGTCATCGTCGTAGAACGGTCGAATCTTTTTCAAGTACTGTTCGCGATGATACAGTTTCATAGAAATCGCCTCCTCTGCTTAGCTTATCAGAGAGGACGCTAATCGTCGGTTAAGGCACCTATTTTTTTCGATTTTGCAGAAATTGGTGTCTTAAACCTTATTTCAACTCTTCCATGCTCGCTTGATATCGCGTCATAGATGAAAACACAGTCCCCGTCGGGTAGTCGTGGGCGTGCGGATGTCCGCATCAGTAACCTGCCTCCTTGGTTGTCCCTTCTCTGCATGGACATCTACATAAAGGAGGAACCAACCATGCAGATCAGCGTGTCGTCCACCCTGACCGTATATCACGACGGCCAATTCTGGGTCGGGCTGACGGAGCACGTCGAGGACGGCGGGTATGACGCCGCCCGCATCGTCTTCGGCGCGGAGCCGTCCGATGAGGAGATCCTGCGATTCGTTACAAGCGAATGGGAGAAGCTCTCGTTCTTCGACGACGAGTCCACGGAAACAAGCAAGCCCGCGAAGAACCCCAAGCGACGCGCTCGCGAGGCGGCGAAAGCCCTTAATCGGCCCGCGATGAGCACAAAGGCGCAGCAGGCACTCGTGGCACAGAGAGAAGCGATGAAGCAGGAGTCAGCTCATGCAAGAAGCCGACGCCGCGCGGAAGAGGCTGATGCGCGCTTCGAGCAGAGAAAACTGAAGCACAAGCAGAAGCATCGCGGTCATTGATACCGCCATTTGCAGCAAGGCAAACCATATACAGCAGCGGCGTCAATTCCACTTGAAGCCGACGCCGCGTAGACGCTAATGGTGACGGCTATGCACGGGCACGGGCGCGCCACCGCACTTCACAGCTTGTTTCTCAAGTATTTGGGACGCACACGCGGCGTTCAAAAATGCGGAGCGACTCCGCATGGCTCGAGACTGAGCCGAGGTGCCCTACTTCTCGCCCTCCAGCAACCCCACGATGCGGTCGATGTCGACGGCAAAGCGAGGCCTTCCCTCGCGCTCGTAGCGGTCGAGGTATGCCTGGCACTCGGAGACAATGCGCTTGGTGTTGCCGTCGATGATGCGCTGGAGCGTCACGTAGTAGGCCGAGCCCTCGGTCCTGAAGCGGCGCTGGTAGGACTTGGTTATGGGGAACATCTTGATGTAGTGGATGCCGTGGCGGCAGCCGGGGCGCGTCGTGGGGCGGGGTGGCAACGCAAAGTACTGGTCTTTGGGCACGTTAGGGGCGATGTTGGAACGCAGCGGCACGGCGAAGTCCCTGCGCTTCCCGCGGAAACGCAGCCTCACCACCACGATGCAGGGGCGATTGTGCTTAAGCATGAGCTCGCGGTCGCCCTCGACGAGGTCGAGGAAGTCCTGGGAGACGGATACGATCTTCATCGGTTACGCCCCCTTCATACGAAGCGGGGCCCGCATCGCTGCAGGCCCCTACAGGTGGGCGATATTCTACGCCTTGCGGCACCCCGTCGCCCACGGAGGTTAAACGTACACGTAAGCCGTACTCTGAAAGCCGCGGCTTCCGGCAAGTAGTTTATACCACGAAAGGTCGCTTTCAATGCGCATAGCTCGCAAAATAACACTCGCTGGGCCGTCACCCCTGACCGTTACCCTCCAATCTTCATTGGAGTCAGCAGGTCAATTCATATAGTCATGGGGGTTTATCCTAAAGGGAATCAAATTTATACCCCCATAACTAAGGATTTTTCTATTCCCACTCGATGGTCGCGGGCGGCTTGGACGTGATGTCGTAGCACACGCGGTTGGCGCCGGGAACCTCGGCAACGATGCGGCCGGAGATGCGGGCCAGTACGTCGTAGGGCAGCTTAGCCCAGTCGGCGGTCATGGCATCGCTGGACTCGACGGCGCGCAGGATGATCGGGCGCTGATAGGTGCGCTCGTCGCCCATAACGCCAACGGACTTAATGTCGGGCAGAACCGCGAAGTACTGCCAGCAGCTGTGCTCGGAGTTGCGCTCGCCGGTCTGCTCAAACAGACGCTGGTTGTAGGCGTCGAGCTCCTCGCGCACGATGGCGTCGGCGTTCTTGAGGATCTCGAGCTTCTCCTTGTCGACCGCACCGATAATGCGGATGGCCAGACCCGGGCCCGGGAAAGGCTGACGGAACACGATATGACCCGGCAGGCCCAGCGCCAGACCGAGCGCGCGGACCTCGTCCTTAAAGAAGTGGTCGAGCGGCTCGATGAGGTCGAAGTGCACGCCCTCGGGGAACGGGATCAAGTTGTGATGGCTCTTGATGGTGGCCGTCTTGCCACCCGTCTTGCGAGCGCCGGACTCGATGATGTCGGGGTAGATGGTGCCCTGAGCCAGGTACTTGACCGGCTTGCCATCGGTCTCGAGCTGCTGTGCCACGGCGAAGAACTCTTTCCAGAACTGCGTACCGATGATGCGGCGCTTCTCCTCGGGCTCGGTCACGCCGGCCAAAAGCTCGGCATAACGGTCCTCGGCGTGGACGTGGATAAAGTCGACGTCAAACTGCTTGGTGAAGACCTCCTCCACCTGCTCGGGCTCGCCCTTGCGCAGCAGGCCGTGGTTGATGAACACGCAGGTCATCTGCTTGCCCACGGCACGAGCACCCAGCGCAGCCACGACGGAGGAGTCGACGCCGCCGGACAGGGCCAGAATCACGCGGTCGTTGCCGACCTTCTCGCGGAACTCGGCCGTCATGGTCTCGACCAGGTTGTCCATGCTCCAGTTGGGCTCCAGGCCGCAGATCTCAAACAGGAAGTTGCTCAGCAGCTGCTGACCGTACTCGGAGTGCTTGACCTCGGGGTGGAACTGCGTGGTGAAAATCTTGCGCTCGGGGCACTCCATGGCGGCAACCGGGCACACGTCGGTGCTGGCGGTAACGGTAAAGCCCTCGGGCACCTCGGAAACGGCGTCGCGATGGCTCATCCACACGGTCTGCTCCATGGGCGTGGAGTTAAAGAGCTTGGCGCCGGCCGTGCGCGTGATGGTGGCGCGGCCGTACTCGCCCACCTCGGAGTGGCCGACCTTGCCGCCGAGCGTCACGGCCGTGATCTGATGGCCGTAGCAGAAGCCCAGGACGGGAAGGCCCAGGTCAAAGATGGCAGGATCGATGGACGGAGCGTCCTCGACATACACGGAGGCCGGGCCGCCGGAAAGGATGAGCGCAGAGGCGTTCATCTCGCGAATCTCGTCGGCCGAGATGTCGCAGGGGACGATCTCGGAATACACGTTGAGGTCGCGGACGCGACGGGCAATGAGCTGACCGTACTGCGCACCAAAGTCGAGTACGAGGACCTTTGCGGAAGCCTTTTGATCCATGGTTCCCCCTCTTGTTGGCGGGGAGCCGGTGCCCACCCGCGCGAATAAACGAGAATAACTTTCATAGTGTACACGTTATATGGGGTTTCTCGTCCCTCGCAGCCATCAGCGCACGGCAAACGCACGAGCTTTACCCCATTTTGGGCACTTGAATGCATTTCCAAACGTTACAGATGATGTAATACGTTTGAACATTGAACGCCCTGTGCCACAATACTGACGAACGACTCCGCCCCTGCGGCGACAAAATCGATAGGAATACCAGCATGAAGCGCATCCTTCTCATCGCCACGGGCGGCACCATCGCATCGACCGAGGACGGCAACGGCCTCTCCCCCGCCCTGACCGGTGAGGAGCTTGCCCAGAGCGTGCCCGAGATCTCCGGCCTGTGCGAGCTTGACGTCGTGCAGCCCATGAACATCGACAGCACCAACATGCGTCCCAGCGACTGGATGCGCATTCGCGACGTCATCGTCGAGGGCTATGCCGATCACGACGGTTTTGTGGTCCTGCACGGCACCGACACCATGAGCTACACCGCGGCGGCGCTCTCCTACCTGATTCAGGACAGCCCCAAGCCCATCGTGCTCACCGGTTCGCAAAAGCCCATGGGCAACCCCTTTACCGACGCCAAGCTCAATCTGTATCAGAGCCTGCTCTACGCGCTCGACGAGCACTCGCACGACGTGTCGATCGTGTTTGGCGGCGTGGCCATTGCCGGCACGCGCGCCCGCAAGCAGCGCACTATGAGCTTTAACGCATTCATCAGCGTCAACTATCCGCCTATTGCCTACATTCGCAACGATCGCATCGTGCGCAACGGCATTCACGGCGCGCACCAGGGCGAGAACCCCGTGCGCTTCTATGACAGCATCGACCCTCGCGTGTTTGTGCTCAAGCTCACGCCGGGCGTCAACCCCGGTATCCTCGACGCCCTTGCCGATAGTTATGATGCCGTGATCCTGGAGACATTTGGCATTGGTGGTATCCCCGAGTTTGGCGAGTCGGGCGAGTCGTTCCAAGAGGCAATTTTCCGCTGGGTCGATTCGGGCCGCACCGTCGTTATGACCACGCAGGTCCCCGAAGAGGGCCTCGATCTGGGCGTTTATGAGGTCGGCCGTGCTTACGCCGATCATCCGGGCATTCTGCGCGGCGATGACATGACCACCGAGACGCTTGTGGCCAAGACCATGTGGGCACTCGGCCAGTCACGCGATGCCGCCGAAATCCAGCGCCTGTTCTACAGCCAAGTCAACCACGACCGTATCCCGATGGTGTAATTCAGTTTTCGACGGGTATCCCCTATTCGATGCCCTCGAGAAGCTCCGATACCGTCATGCCAAGCGCGGGCGCGATCTTAAATAAAACCTTGAGCGTGAAATTTGCCGTCCCATCTTCGATTCGGTCGAGGTAGGGTCGGCTGATTCCTGTCGCCACGCAAAAATCGACCTTGGAGATACCAAGGTCCCTGCGTGTCTCTTCGACCCGCCTGCCAAGAATCTGTTTCGCACGTTCGTCCATGCAGCCGAGTTTGAAATGGAGCCGAACATAAACGTAAACTATAGTTTACGTTTTGCCGAATACACAGGAGTTTTCTATGTCGGGTTCTTCGGTCCGCATGTACCGAGCCACGTTTCGCACAACCAGCGCACCGCCCAAGCTCGTCGTCGTTGAAGCTGAATGCCTTTCGCCCGATGAGCGCACGGCATTTGCATTGCTATCAAGTCGCGTCGCCGCCGTTCTGACCCCTTGCCCGGCGCAAGGCGAACTTGCCATCCAATGCCAAGCGCACAACTGCTCGCTCAATCAGGCTGCCGTAATCGCAACCAGCCAACGCGGCCTGCCGCTCCTTTTAGAAGCCGGTATCGCGCTCACCCTTCGCGGCGCCGGATACGAAAACGAGGCCGCCGCCGACATGGTCTTTAAACCACGATCGAGCGGCGGCCTCGCAGCAGCCATCGAATTTGCTTGTAGGCTCGTTGTCTAAAGGTGCAACCTAAAAGCCGAAGCCAAAGCCCGTTCCGGTAATCGCCGAGTACATAAAGTAAACGTTGATCACGTTGAGGAACACACCCGTGATGCAACCGTTGCGCAGGTAGCGTTCGCACACGATGCGCGCCATGGCGGCAGAGTCCTCATTGTTCTTTGCCTGGCGTCCCGCCGTAAAGTACGTCGCCACGCTCAGCAGCAGATTGAGTACCGGCAGCGCCAACAGCTCGTAGCTCTTGCCCCAGCGCGTCGCCTCGCCGGCGGCATTAAACTTCGTTGCCACCTCGGGACCAATGTTGGGGATAACGCACGCTGCGACCACCAGCGGAATCACCGCAAGTACGAGCAGCGCAATACCCATATAGCCAGCTTTTTTGCCGTATTTAAACATATGCGTCGCCCTTACACGTTAAAGCGGAAGTGCACGACGTCGCCATCGGCCATGACATAGTCCTTGCCCTCAATACGCAGTTTGCCGGCGGCCTTGGCGCCCTGCTCACCGCCGAGCTCGATGTAGTCGTCATAGCCAATGACCTCGGCCTTAATAAAGCCGCGCTCAAAATCGGTGTGGATGACGCCGGCGGCCTGCGGGGCGGTCGCGCCCTGACGAACCGTCCAGGCCTTGACCTCCATCTCGCCGGCCGTAAAGAACGACTGCAGACCGAGCAGCTTATAGGCCGCCTGCGCGAGCACGTCCAGACCGGGCTGCTCCAGGCCCAGGCTCTCCAGGTAGTCGGCGGCGTCCTCGGGATCGAGCTCGGAAAGCTCGGCCTCGATCTTGGCGCAGATGGGCAACGGCTTGACGCCATCGATCGGCGCCAGGTCGTCGTTGAGCATATCCTCGTCCACGTTGGCCACATACAGAATGGGCTTCATGGTGAGCAGGAACAGGCCCTTGGCAGCGGCACGCTCCTCGTCGGTCATCTCCATGGATGCGGCGCGCTTGCCCTCGTTGAGCCAGGCAAGCAGGCGCTTGGCGACCTCAAACTTGGGCATGAGCTCCTTGTCGCGCTTGGCCTCCTTCTCGAGCTTAGGCAGCTGCTTCTCGAGCGTGCCCATGTCGGCCAGGATGAGCTCGGTCATGATGGTGTCGGCATCGCCGGCGGGATCGACGAACTCGCCCGTGCGGCCCACCTCGCGCATAACGTTGGGGTCCTTAAAGTAGCGCACGACCTCGCAGATGGCATCGGTCTCGCGAATGTTGGCCAGGAACTGGTTGCCCAGGCCCTCGCCCTCGTTAGCGCCCTTCACCAGACCTGCGATGTCGACGAACTCGACCGTCGCCGGCACAATACGACCCGGGTTGACGATGTCGGCGAGCTTTTGCAGGCGGCTATCGGGCACATCGACGATACCCACGTTGGGGTCGATCGTGGCAAACGGGTAGTTGGCGGCAAGGCCGGTCTTTTTGGTAAGCGCGGTGAACAGCGTCGACTTGCCCACATTGGGCAGGCCCACGATACCGATGGAAAGGGACACGACAGCTCCTTTTGGTACAGGTACTTCAAACTGCATAAGTATAGCGCCGCCGCAGCATCTGGGCGAACCCGGACGCCACGGCGGCGCAAATGAAGCAGAGATTGGGGTCGCTGGCTAGTCCGCGAGCTTCTCCACTTGGTCGAGCATCTTATCGAGCTTGGCCTTTGCCTCGGCCTTGACCTTCTCGGCCTCCTCGTGGGCCTTGGCCTTCTGAGCGGCCTTTTCCTCGGCCTCGGGATCGACGACGACCAGGTTGGATGCATCATGCTCAACCAACTTAAGCGCATGCTCGGGACACACCTTGACGCAGGCCCCGCAACCTAGGCAATACGTGGACTCCAACGCAAAGCGACCGCTTCCAACCAAATCGCAGGCAAACGTGGGGCACACGTTGACGCACTCGCCGCACGACGTGCACTTGTCAAAATCGCACTCCGGCGTGCTCACCTGCATGTTCTGGGCAAGCTCGGGATGGTTCTGCAGCGTCGAGAGCACCAGCTGCCGCCCGTGCGTGAGCGAACGGCGACGCTTGGTCGTCGTGGTGCCGCACATGGTGTTGAGCGTGCGCTCCAGCTGGGTAATCTGATGGCGATGGGCTTTGAGCTTCTGCGTCACCGAGGCCAGCGCCGCCGTCGCCGGGTTGAGCTTGGTCACTGTCAGGCCCGTCGTGCGGGCGATCTTTTCCATGTACTCCTTGCGCTCGTACTCGCGAAGCTTATGGCACTTGAGGCTCTTGGGGTCGACCTCCAGACCCATACCCGTGCCAGACCACTCTTCGGCCTTCGCGATCGCCTCGCCCAGAATGTCCTCACCACCGATGTTGCGGCATTTATCGCACACGCCCAACGGCAGATACACACTCACGTTGGGATAGTCGGCCAGTACCGAGAACCAAGTCTCGGCCGTAATATCGCCCACGCAGGCAACGACGACTTCGTTTTCGCGCGGCATGCGCTTGAGGGCGCGCGTGCAGGTGACGTAGGCGGTCTCATGGCTCGTAGCCGCCGAGACAATGTCGTCATACAGGTTTTTGGGTGCCAGGCGCGGCGAGATGATTGCCTCGGTCGGACAGGCGGCGGCGCACAGGCCGCACTTGCGACAGGAGTCGAGGATCTCGATGGCGTCTTCCTCGACCTCGATAGCGTTGACCGGGCACACATCCATGCACGCGGTGCAGCCGCTTTTCTCGTTTTTACAGGTCAGGCACGGAATGGTGTTGCCGCGCGGACGCTCCTTGTAGTCGGCAGGATTCCACTGCGGCGCCGATGGATCGAGTGCATCGGTCACGCCGCCAAGCGGGTTTTTAAGAAAGTCGAAACCCTTGCTGATCTCGATAATGTCATCAAACAGATCGTGTTCCTGCGCCATGCGCGGCCCCTCCCTGAGCAGTGCAAACAAGCAAGAGATAATGATACGCTATCGGCCCACGCCTCGGGCAAATTACACGCGGAGCATCTTTGCGGCAAATAGCCCATGGCCTATCGCCGCCTCGATCGCACAAGGTCGATCGAGCGCCAAGCTATGCCTCGCACATGAGTTGCACGAGCTTTTGTTCGGTCACCTTGACCTGCTCGTTGGCCATATTACGCTCGTTTCTAAAGACCGCATTTGCAACACCCTGCAGGTCGGCATCGGAAATCTCGCCAAGGCCCAGTCCCTCGAGCGTCGTCGGCAGACCAACGCGCTGGCAAAACTCAAGCACCTGATCAAGCTCGGGCGCACGCTCCAGGCGCAGCTGCACCACTAGGCCAAATGCTACGGCTTCACCATGCATGGCCTTGCACTCGGGCAAAATCGTCAGGCCGTTGGCGATGGCATGCGCCAGCGCCAAACCACCGCTCTCAAAGCCAACACCCGAGAGCAGAATATTGCACTCGATCAGACGCTCAACTGCCGGCGATGTACGGCCCTTTTTGAGATCGCGCTTGGCAGCGACGCCGCACTCCATGAGCGTGTCATAGCAGGCGCGAGCCGCAACCAGAGCCAAGTGCCCTGGCGCGCCACCGTGCTCGTTGGTGCCCCGCGCCGCGGCGCACGAACGCGCCTCGAAGTACGTTGCCAGCGCATCGCCCATACCAGCAACCGTCATACGCAGTGGGGCCGCCGCGACCACGTTGGTATCGACCACGACCAGGTCTGGATTCTTCTCGAGCATCAGATAGCGGTCGAACGACCCATCCTCGTGATACAGCACCGAAATCGCACTGCACGGACCGTCCATCAAAGCCGCCGTGGGGCATACGCACAACGGCAGCTCGGCATAAAACGCAACGGCCTTGGCGATATCGAGCATCTTGCCGCCGCCAATACCCACCACCATGTCACAATACTCGGCCTAGGCTTCCTTGGCCATTTTTACAACGGCCTCTTCCGTACACGGACCGTCATAAATCTTAAAGAACGGCTCGCTCAGATCGTCGTCCAGAAATCCATCGTTGATCTGTTTGCACAGTCGATTCTCGGTACCTTGGTCAAACAGGACATAGGCGGAGCATCCCAGCCATGACAGATATCTGCCTTGACGCGAGAGCTCGCCCGGCCCTTGGACATAACGGCCCGGACCGCCATAAACCATGGGAAGCGCCATACGAGAATCCGCCCTTCATCAAGCAACGATTGGTGCAAAGCAACCTGACCCCTTTGCACCATAGCAAATAAGGGGCAAAGCCATCTGTCGGCTTTGCCCCTTCCCTACCTTAGTTTACTCATCCATAAGGTAGTAGTGACCCAGCGCGTCGGCACCCAGGATGGCGTTTGCGACCATCTCGGGCGTCACCTCAAACGGCATGTTGCACATGGTGTCATCGGGTGCGCAGGCGGCCTCGGCAACAATCATGGCCTGCTCGCGCGTAAGCTCGGCAACGCCAAGTTCCTTCATCGTAACCGGCAGGCCCAGCTCAATGCAGAAGCCCAAGACTTCCTCGAGCTTCTCGGTCGGGGCATCCTCGAGTACCAGCTGGACGATGGTGCCAAAGGCGACCTTCTCGCCGTGATACATGCCGTGGCACTCGGGCAGCATCGTCAGGCCATTGTGGATGGCATGAGCAGCAGCAAGGCCCGAGCTCTCAAAGCCAATGCCGGAAAGCAGCGTATTGGCCTCGATGATATGCTCCACGGCAGGCGTGAGCGCACCCTTCTCCAGCGCGACCTTGGCCTTGACGCCATCGGCCATAAGCGTCTCGTAGCAGAGCTTGGCGAGCGCCAAGCCAGCCATGCCGCCCTTACCGCCGGCGCAAGTGCCACCGTCGGCATCATGCGTAGCCTGGGCCTCAAAGTAGGTTGCGAGCGCATCGCCCATACCGGAAACCGTCAGGCGCACCGGGCTCGCCGCGATAACCGTCGTATCCATCAGGACAATGTTGGGGTTTGCCTTAAGGAAGAGATATTTATCGAACTGGCCGTCATCGGTGTAGAGCACCGAAAGTGCCGAGCACGGCGCATCGGTCGAAGCGATGGTGGGGCAAATGATAACCGGGGACTCCAGATAGTAGGCAACGGCCTTGGCGGTATCGAGGATCTTGCCGCCACCGACGCCGACGATGATGTCGCAACCGTTGTCGCGAGCGAGCGCAACCAAACGGTCGACCTCGCCCTTGGAGCACTCGCCATTAAAGTCCTCAAACAGCAGCTCGGCCTTAGCCTCGGCAAAGCCGCCCTCGATCTTGGCACCGACGCGCTTCTTGCCCGAAGGCGTCACAATAACGAGGGCCTTAGCGCCGAGCGGCTCGACATAGGAGCCGAGCTTGGCGAGCTCGTCCGGACCCTGGATGTACTTGCTGGGGCTATTGAAAATTGCAGCCATAACTATCCCATTCTCTAAAAGAAAAAAGAAAGGGGCTCCGTACGGATACGTGCGGAGCCCCTCGTTACGATAACAAGAGTCGATTAGAAATCGATGTCGGTGTCGTAGTAGCAGGCCTTGAGGATCTTCTCGAAGTCGGCAGCCTTGGTCTCACGCGGGTTCTCGGGCGTGCAGGCGTCCTGCTCAGCGTTCGCGGCAATCTCGGGCAGCTTGGCGAGGAACTCCTCCTCGGAAACCATCTGCGGGTTCTCGGCGTCGACCTTCACGCCGCCATTCGCGTAATCCTTGATGGACTGCGGAATGTTGAGCTGGTCGTTGAGGTCGCGAATCTTCTGGACGAGCGCAGCGATGAGCTCCTCGTTGGTCTCGCCGGGAAGGTGCAGGATCTCCTTGGCCACGTAAGCGTAACGCTCGGCAGCACGCGGGTCCTTGGAGTTCCACTGGATGACCTTGCCCAGGTACATGGCGTTAGCAGCACCGTGGATGATGTGGCCGTTCTCGAAGGCAGCACCGGTCTTGTGAGCCATGGAGTGAACGATGCCGAGCAGGCCCGAGGAGAAGGCGATACCGGCGATGCACTGAGCCTCGTGCATGTGCTGACGGGCCTCATGGTCGCCAGCATAGGACTTGGGCAGCCACTCGACGATCTCGCGGATGCCGTGCAGGGCGTTGGCATCGGTGAACATAGAGGCGCAGGTGGAAACGTAGGCCTCCATGCAGTGGGTCAGAGCGTCCATGCCGGTATGAGCGCACAGCTTGGCGGGCATGGTGTAGGTGAGCTCCGGGTCGACGATGGCGACATCAGGGGTGATGTTGAAGTCGGCCAGCGGGTACTTGATGCCCTTGGCGTAGTCGGTAATGACGGAGAACGCGGTGACCTCGGTAGCGGTGCCGGAGGTAGAGGAGATGGCGCAGAAATGAGCCTTCTGACGCAGCTCGGGGAAGCTGAACGGCTGGATGATGTTATCGAAGGACTCCTCGGGATACTCGTAGAAGACCCACATGGCCTTAGCGGCATCGATGGGCGAGCCGCCGCCGATGGCGATAATCCAGTCGGGCTCGAACTCGCGCATGGCCTCGGCGCCCTTCATGACCGTCTCGATGGACGGGTCGGACTCGACGCCCTCGAACAGCTTGACCTCGAAACCGCCCTCTTTGAGGTCGGCCTCAACGTCCTGCAGGAACCCGCCGCGGCGCATAGAGCTGCCGCCAGAAACGATGATGGCCTTCTTGCCCTTGAGGTTCTTCACCTCGTGGCGAGCGCCCTCACCAAAGTACAGATCGCGAGGATTGGTAAAACGTCCCATACTGTGCCTCCTAAACAAGCCCCTCTTAGACTTGCGTATATAACGGAGCACCCAATTGGCTCCGTTAGGACCGGTTTGCGCGTTGCCGGCGATGGCAATGCACGATGTCTTAACGTCTCAACGCTCAGACAAACATTATTTTACCGTTCTGGTTGGTCAGTTATTCACCTAAAGCCAACAATGATGAAACGTTTTTTCTATCCCTGAAGACCCTTGTGGGGCATTCATACTCCCAAGCTGGGCAAACGTTTTATCAGGGTTGACTACATATCCCGGGCAGGGCTGTGCCCCTCCAAAATGTGCCCCGTTCGCCGCCAAAAATCGACCGTTTACGGCACTGTGATACCACTCGGTCGTCCAAGGTGCCGACATTTGTGCGACATCCGTCTTCGTGGTGCAAAGGTGCAAGTCCAAGCGCGGCACCCCCGGTGTGCCACATGCGGGTAAACTAGAACTTTATATAGAGACATTTGAACCCTAACCGCAGCAAAGGAGGCCCCATGGCATTCGATCCCATTCAAGAGGATTGCCATCGCCTCGTTCTTGAGGCCTTGCGCCGCGACAATATCCCGCTCACCGACGGTGCCGCCGTAGAGCGTCTGATGGAACAATTCACCCGTAACCCCGCGCCGCTCATCGTGCACGACCGCGACCGAGCTGGGCATCTGATCGCCAAGGTCGTCGAGGCTGTCGACTACCGCATCCCCTTTATCCCTGACGATACCCAGGCAGAGCAAGAAGAGACCGCAGCCGAGGACATGCTCCGCGAGGCAGCCGCGCTCGATCCGGCCAACTGGGATGCCCAGCGCATGCTGACGGCGCTCACCGCCGAATCCAACGAGGAATACGTGCAGTATCTGGTGTCCAAGTGCGACGAGGTGGAGCACGATCTGGCGCTCAAGATTGCCTCGGCGCAGGACCCCTACGAGCGTGAGGCCGCAGGCGACCTGACCCGCCGTCCCTACCTGCGCTGGCTTGCCGCCTTGGCATCGCGCGCGCTCATTAGCGGCCGCTACCGCATGTCGCTGGATGCCGCGAATCGCAGCCTGGACTTTGCGCCCAACGACCCCGCCGGTGTCCGCCATACCGCGATGCTTGCCATGGCAAAGCTCGAATACCCTTCCGAGGAGCTCAAGCGTTTTCGTTCCGCCCACTCCGTGCCCTATCTTGCCAACACGCCGCTGCGCCGCCGTCCCAAGGACGCAGAGCGCGACCTGGACCCGTGGACGCTCATCGCGCTGATGAGCGCTGCTTGGCGCGAGCTGGATTACGAGGGCGCCGAGCACTACCTGCGCATCCTTGCGCACTCGTGTCCGCACGCGGCCGAGGCGCTCTACTTCCAAACCGAGTTTCCCGATGGCGTCTATGCGCGCGTCAACGTAGGCGTGGGCTCCACCGATGAGCTCGTCCTTGCCCTGTCCGAGGCGACGCCGGTGCTGCAGGAGGGCCTTGGCGCCCCCGACAACGCCAGCTTTGCCGCCTGGGTCGCCACCAACGACATCGTGCGCTCCCAGATCGACGAGCGCATCCTGCGCGCGGCCGAACAGGGATTGCCGTTTAAGGGAGGAGACCTCTAATGGATCCGAGCGTCTACATCCCCGCCTACTTGGAGCGCACCTATCTGGCATCACACCCCGAACTCACCGATGCAGCACGCGAGCTTGTCCATAACGACGTCAGCGCAAACCCTCACAAGTATGCGCAGACCGAGCATGCCCAAGCGCTGCTGTCCTATGCCGGCGTTCATCGTCATTTACTTGACGAGCTTCGCCGCATCGAGGACATGGGCAGCGACGAGGAGTTTGAGCAGACGCGCAACTGCCTGTTCGACGATATGCGCGATGAGCTGCTCAAGATTGTTCGCGTCGATGCGCTGGCCGTCGATGCCCAGCTGCTCGCCATCATCCTGGCGGACACGCCCGTCGATGCCTGCCTGGGCGACTTGATGAAGCTCGAGACGAGTACGGCCGACTACCTGCAACAGAGCGTGCCCGGGTTTGATATGGAGGCCCCGCACTACTGGGCCAATAATGTTTTGGCCGACGGTGTCACCGCAGCAGACCTTACCGTGAGCGAGCCGGCCCTTATCGGGTGGCTCCACACGCTCGAGGCCATCTCGCAGCTGTGCATGGCGAGCGCTCGTTACCGCGCCGCCGCCAACTACTCTCGCCGTGTTCTTAAGGCGGAGGGCTATCCCACCCGGGCCGCCGGCACCGTGTTGCTTGCCCTCGCCCGCTTGGAAGACCAGGACGGCTTTTTTGCCCTGGCACATCAGCTCGAGGAACAGATGGGGGCAGACGCACTCGAAAACTCTCCTTGGTACCTGCTCGCCCGCACGATTCTGCTGTTCAAAACAAACAAGATGCGCCCGGCGACGCGCGCGCTGCGTGAGTTCGCTAACCGTTGCGAAGGTGGCGCGTTCTTCTTGCTGAACCCCATGTACCAGACGCCGTATCTTCCCTGCCGACCCGAGCCGCGCGACCCCTGGGACCTCTCGCACCAGGCGGTTTGGGAAGCCGACGGCATTATCTCGGACACCCCCGACTTTGCCCCCTGGGCCAACGCCTGCGAAGACGTATCGCAGCTTGCCCAGGAATTTGCGCGCCGCTACGGCTTTTAGCGACGCGATCGCCCCGACCATGTCATCTATGTTAGGAACGGCTTCATGAACCTCCGCTCATCTCTCGCCTGCACTTCGAGCGATATCGCCCGCTGGGGACTGCGCTCTGTCCTCAAACGCCAGGGTGGCGTGCTTCCCGGCCGCATCGCCATGAAGATCGACCCCGAGCTGCTAAGCGACCTCGCAAGCCTAGTCGACCGCAGCGTGGTGATCACCGGTACTAATGGCAAGACCACCACATCCAACCTCATCGCCGACGCCGTTGCTGCCAGCGGTGCCACCGTGGTGTGCAACCGTGCCGGCAACAATATGGAGCCTGGTGTGGTGGGCGCTCTGCTCGAGGCCCGCAGCGGCCTTAAGCACACCAGCAGCGACAAACGCGTGGGCGTTTTTGAGTGCGACGAGCTCTACACCGTACGCGTTCTGCCCAAGCTCAAGCCGACGTACTTTGTGCTGCTCAACCTGTTCCGCGACCAGCTGGACCGCTACGGCGAGATCGACCACACCCAGGACGTCATCGCCCACGCGCTGGAGCTTTCACCGGCAACGACGCTCATCTACAACGCAGACGACCCGCTGTGTGCCGCGATCGCCGCGCGCGTTCCCAATGCAAGCATCGCCTTTGGCATCGACGGCGCCACCAACACCGAGTCCGACCGCATTAGCGACTCGCGTTTTTGCTCGCAATGCAACGCACCGTTGGAGTACGACTATGTGCAGTACGGACAGCTTGGCGCATACCATTGCCCCTCGTGCGGCTGGGCCCGCCCTGGGCTTGTCCGTCGCGTGGCGGGCGTGAAGCTCGGCTGCGACGGCTACGGCTTTGACCTGGTCTTTGGATCTGCGCCCGACGCGGCTGCCGTACACATCGCCACGCGCTACAACGGCCTGTACATGGTCTACAACGTAGCCGCAGCCTTCTTCGCCGCCCACGAGCTGGGCGTGGACGCGGCGCATCTGCAGCCCACGCTCGATGCCTACATCCCCGCCGGCGGGCGTATGGGCCGCTGGGAGATCGCCGGCCGTACCGTCGAGGCAAACCTGGCCAAAAATCCCGTGGGTTTCGATCGCCAGATTCAGTCCATTAAAACGGCAGGCGGCAGGCTCTGCGCCTTCTTCCTCAACGACAACGATGCCGACGGCCACGATGTATCGTGGATCTACGACGTCGACTTTGAGCGCATCGCCGACACAACGGGACTTGTCGCCTTTGCCGGCGGCACGCGCGCGCACGACATGCAGGTGCGCCTCAAGTACGCCGGCATCGATGCCACGATTATCTCGAATATCGAGCAGGCAATCGGCGCCGTGGCAGACGAGACCGCCGATGACACCTTCTACGCCGTCGCCAACTACACGGCCTTTCCGCCGCTGGTCAAGGAGCTCGACGGGCTCAAAGGCACCGATGCGGCTACGGTTACCGCCCACGCTGCAACGTGTGCCGATGGCAGTGCCGTCCCCGCAGGCGTCGCTCCGGCCGAGCTTTCGCGCCCCCTGCGCATCGTCTATCTGTATCCCGACGCCCTCAACCTCTACGGCGACGGCGGCAATGTCATCGCCCTCGAGCGCCGCTGCACCTGGCGTGGCATCCCCGTTCGCGTGGACGAGGTTCGCATGGGCGAGGTGCTCGATCTCGCCGACGCCGACATCGTCATGATGGGCGGCGGCTCCGATCGCGACCAGCTGGCCGTGGCGCACGAGCTGCTCGCTCAAAAAGACAAGGTCGCGGCCTATGTTGAGGACGGCGGCTCGCTGCTTGCTATCTGCGGCAGCTATCAGCTGCTCGGCCGTTCGTACTATATGGGCGAGAATCGCGTCGAGGGCCTGGGCGTCATTGCCGCCGAAACCGTGCGCGGCTCCGACCGCCTGATCGGCAACGTAGCCGTCAAAACCGATCTGGCACCTGAGCCCTTTGTGGGATTCGAGAACCACGGTGGCCGCACGCTTTTGGACGCCGAGGCCACGCCGCTCGGAACGTCCGTCGTCACGGGCACCGGCAACAACGGCGACGATGGCTTTGAGGGTCTCATCTACAAGGGCGTCATCGGCACGTACCTACACGGACCGGCACTGCCCAAGAACCCCGAACTCGCCGACTGGCTGATCGCGCACGCCCTCGAGCGCCGCGGCGATGCGCAGGCCACGGCCCTGCTGCCGCTCAAAACCCTCGACGACACCTACGAGCACGCCGCCCACGACGCCGCCATGAAGCTCCTCCCCTAACGCCCCAACCACCACAAAGGGGACAGGCACCTTTGTGGTGGTTTCTCAGTTTGCCAACGATATGTGAACAGCTAAAAAAGTCTGCTATACTCTTTCCCGCTGTCCCCATCGTCTAGCGGCCAAGGACGCCACCCTTTCAAGGTGGATATCGCGGGTTCGAATCCCGCTGGGGGCACCATTTGAATTGAAGAGCCCGTTACCCTCGCGGTAGCGGGCTTTTTGCTACCGATATGCCGGGATTCGAACCCGACAGGGTGCGGACCCCGGCATCATCGCAAAGCCAGCGGGCAAAAAATAGCAAATATGAGTACTGTTACCATTTTAGTAACAGCGATTTCATGCCTTCAGAAGGCGATTTAGCCGTCAGGCGTCCTACGGCGGAAAAATTGCAGACGTTTATCGGCTAAGTACTTGGACATATGTTGCGTAACACTACATATTTTGCAAATAAATAATGTTACAGGACTTGTGACAGTACTCATATTTGACGTTTTTTGCCCATAGCCCTTTATACCTAGGCAAATCGGCGGCAAAACGGGCTTCAAAGCGTCCTTCGCAAACAAAAACCGGGGCCCGCATGATGCGGACCCCGGCTCAATACCGTGACGATATGTCAGTTACGCCCTACACGTAGAACAGGATGTCGTCGTAGGTCGGGACCGGCCAGTAGTCGGCTGCCACGATCTCCTCCATGGCGTCCACGGCGGCACGCAGCGCATCCATAGCGGGAACGACCTCGTGTGCATACACATTGGCCTGCTCCTGACCATCGAGGGCTTCGGCCTTCTGATGCACGGCGTCGAGCGCCTTGATGGAGTCGTTGATGGTGGTGATACCGTTGCAGAGCTTGTTGAGCGTGTTCTGCTCGCACTGCATGGCGGCCTCGGCACCGGCGGCACGAATAGTCTCAAGGCCCTTAGCGACCTTGGTGGCATAGGCGGTAATGACCGGGCGATAGGTACGACGCGCCTCACGAACCATCGTGGTGGCCTCGATGTTCATGAGCTTGTTGTACTTCTCGAGCTTGCAGTCGTAGCGGCACTGAGCCTCGGCCTTGGTCAGGACACCCGTCTCCTCGAAGAGCGCGATAGCCTTATCGGAAACAAAGGCGGGCAGGGCATCGGCCGTGGTCTTGTTGTTGGCAAGGCCGCGCTTCTCGGCCTCAATGGGCCACTCGTCGGAGTAACCGTCGCCGGAGAACAGGATGCGCTGGTGATCGGTCAACACCTTCTTGCAGTACTCGAGCGCGGCATCCTGGAACTCATCCTCGGGCGTACCCTCAAGCGCGTCGGCGAAGGACTTGAGCGACTTGGCCACGGCGGCATCGAGCACCAGGTTGGAGTCGGAGACGTTCTGCTCGGAGCCGCAGGCACGGAACTCGAACTTGTTGCCGGTGAAGGCGAACGGGGAGGTGCGGTTGCGGTCGGTGTTGTCCTGCATCAGCTTGGGCAGAGTATCGGCGCCCAAGTCGAGCACGCCGCGCGTGGCATGGACGGAAGCCTTGCCATCGATGATCTTCTCGACGACCTCGGTAAGCTGGTCGCCCAGGAAGATGGACATAATCGCCGGAGGAGCCTCGTTGGCGCCCAGACGATGATCGTTGCCGGCCGAAGCAACGGAGGCACGCAGGAGTTCCTGATAGTTATCGACGGCCTCGATCACCGCGGTGAGGAAGACGATGAACTGCAGGTTGTCGAGCGGAGTGTCGCCCGGGTCGAGCAGGTTCTCGGACTCGGTGCCAAGCGACCAGTTGTTGTGCTTGCCCGAACCATTGATGCCCTCGAAGGGCTTCTCGTGCAGCAGGCAGACCAAGTCGTGACGGGAAGCGATGAGCTTCATCTTCTCCATCATGACCAGATTCTGGTCGATGGCCTCGTTGACCTCGCCGTAGACAGGGGCGAGCTCATGCTGGCAGGGAGCGACCTCGTTGTGCTTGGTCTTAGCAGGAATGCCAAGCGCCCACAGTTCATCGTCCAGATCCTTCATATAGGCCGAGACGGTGGGGCGGATAGCGCCAAAGTAGTGCTCCTCGAGCTCCTGGCCCTTGCAGGGAGCAGCACCAAAGAGGGTGCGGCCGGTGATGACCAGGTCCTTGCGCTTGCGGTAAGCGTCCTTCTTGATCAGGAAGTACTCCTGCTCGTCGCCCACGGAAGGAACGACCTTCTTGGGGGTCTTACCAAACAGCGCCAAAACGCGCTTGGACTCACGCGAGAGCGCGGTCATGGAGCGCAGCAGCGGCGTCTTCTTGTCCAGGGCCTCGCCTGTGTAGGAGCAGAAAGCCGTGGGGATGCACAGGACATCGTCCTTGATAAAAGCGGGGCTGGTGGGATCCCAGGCGGTGTAGCCACGGGCCTCGAAGGTGGCACGCAAGCCGCCGTTGGGGAAGCTGGAGGCATCGGGCTCGCCCTGGATGAGGTTCTTGCCCGTAAACTTGGTAATAGCGGTGCCGTCGTGGTTGGGCTCCAGGAAGCTGTCGTGCTTCTCGGAAGTAATGCCCGAAAGCGGCTGGAACCAGTGTGCGTAGTGCGTCGCGCCCTTGGAGATGGCCCAGACCTTCATGGCGTGGGCAACGGCGTTGGCCACATCCAGGTCGAGCGGCTCACCGCCCTCGAGGGTTGCAGCAAGGCGCTTCCAAATGTCCTTGGGGAGGTAGTCCTTCATGACTTCCTCAGAGAACACCATGGTCCCGAAGCGGTCAGTAAGTTCGGCCATACGGAACTCCCTTCGTATCGGCACCGCGTGAGAAGCGGTGTTGATTACTAACGAACGAGTCATAGATTAGGCTCGTCGTGTTTCCGCAACATTACCGTTATGTTGCTGTCACGAAACCAATCAATGAGGTTACCGCATCGAGGCGGCGTTGCCACCCTCAACAGCCAATCAACTGTATAAATAGCAGACCTCTCCCCATGGTTTAAGGGTAGTCAATTTGGGATGGAGCTCTATTAACTGGTATTTTGCATCAGATACCAGTCTTTATAGTCCGTGCCCAGATTAGCCGCTCTGTTATAGATAAAGCCGATAGCAAGGCATCTTTGATTGGTATCCTCAAATAGCGAGTGAAACTCCACCGTGACACAGTGGTGCTGTAGAATCCTTACAACACATCACACTATTACGTATCTAGAGGAGCACGATATGCGCGTCGACGAGGTTTTTAAGCAGGCAGCATCCCAGGGCACCGCACCCGTTTCGTTTGAGATGTTCCCGCCCAAGGGCGAGCTTACCCTCGACACGGCTCGCGAAGTGGCAGGCAATCTGTGCAAGCTTTCGCCGAGCTTTGTCTCGGTCACCTGCTCGGCTGGCGGCTCGGGCAACGGCGCCACCACCGCCCCCATCGCGCATATGATTACGAGCGAATTCGATACACCCTCGGTGGCACACCTTACCTGCGTGGGCCGCTCGCACGCCGATATCGCCGCCAAGATCGACGAGTATCGCACCGCCGGCGTGGAAAACATCCTGGCCCTGCGTGGCGATCTCCCTGCCGGCGCGACCGAGGACGACAAGCCCGCCTCGGACTACGCCTACGCCCGCGACCTCATCCCCGAGCTCGTCGACGCCGGCTTTTGCGTGGGCGCCGCAGCCTACCCCGAGGGCCACATTGCCTGTGAGGATCTCAACCTCTCGGTCGAACACCTCAAGCAAAAACAGGACGCTGGCGCGAGCTTCTTTGTGACGCAGCTCTTTTTTGATAACGAGTGCTTCTACCGTTTTCGCGAGCTTGCCGACAAGGCCGGCATCACCGTGCCCATTACCGCGGGCATCATGCCGTTTATGGGCAAGTCACAGATCAGCCGCATGGTCTTTATGTGCGGCGCGTCGCTGCCCTCCCCCGTCATCAAGATTCTCGCCAAGTACGAGAATGACCCCGAGAGCCTGCAGGCAGCTGGTGTAGATTATGCAGCCCGCCAGCTTTGCGACCTCAAGGAGCACGGCGCCGACGGCCTGCACCTGTACACTATGAACCGTCCTGTGATCGCCGCGACCATTATGGAGCGCCTGGGGTAATGGAAAAACCGCACATCGATACAACCGCTGTCGAAGTGCCGGCCGACCTTGCGTCGCCGGCGCTTTACCGTATCGATGCCGCGCACCGTCCCCGTGTCGACCGTGCCGAGATGCTGCGGTATCTGGGTTACGGCGGCCAGCAGATTGAGCCCGAACTATCACGACGTATTGAGCTTGTCGTTGAACGTCTGGAACTGGACATTGAGCCCCGTGGCGTGCGACGCGTGTTTGCCGTCGATGCCACGGGCGTTGACGAGCAGGGCGAGCCCAGCATCCGTCTGGTTGGCACCAACGTTGAGCTGCGAGGTCGCGATATCTATCGACATCTCAAAGATGCCCGCTTTGCCGCGCTCATGGCATGCACCCTCGGCATGGACGCCGAGCGTCGCCTGCGCACCACGGGAGCCCAACATCCCCTGGAGGGCGCCGTGCTCGACGCCGCGTGCTCCGCTTACGTGGAAGCCGCCGTTGAGCAAATGGACCAGCAGGTCAAGACGGACGCCGCCGTTCATGGGCTCGCCGGCAACTGGCGCTTTAGTCCCGGCTATGGCGACTGCCCGCTCTCGGCCCAGCGCTCGATCGTCAATGCGCTCAACGCCACGCGGCTCATCGGCCTGACCGTCACCCCCACCAGCCTACTCATGCCCACCAAAAGCGTGACCGCGGTGATCGGTCTGTTTGACGGCGAGGTCCACGACGCCCAGAGCCGCCCCACCTGCAATATCTGCCGCATGCGCGAACACTGCCGCTTCCGCGCCGCCCACACCACCTGCTATTCCAGCCATTAGGAGCCCCCGATGTTTACTCCGCTTATCACTCATGATTCTGACGGCACTGCATTGGCGGCACCCGTTGATGCCGCACGTCGCAACGGTGCCACGTACAAGACGCGCACGATCGACGATCTGCGCATTAAGGACGATCGCCTGCGCGCCGCCATCGAGGGCACGGGGCACCTGCTGTTCGACGGCGGCATGGGCACCATGTTGCAGGCCGCTGGCATGAAGGCGGGCGCCCTGCCCGAGCTGCTCAACTTTGAGGAACCCCAGGTTATCACCGATATCCAACGTCAATATGTCGAGGCCGGCTGCGACGTGATTACCGCCAACACCTTTGGCGCCAACGCCCACAAGCTCGACGGTGCCGCCACCGTGGCAGACGTCTTTGCCGCGGCCGTCGCCTGTGCCCGCGAGGCCGGCGCCCGCTACGTCGCCGGTGACATCGGCCCCATCGGCGCGCTGCTTCGCCCCCTGGGCACCCTCAGCTTCGACGAGGCCTATGACCTCTTTACCGAGGAAGTGCGCGCAGGCGTCGCCGCGGGTGTGGACCTCTTTATTATCGAGACTATGACCGACCTGGCCGAGATCAAGGCGGCCGTCCTCGCCTGCCGCGAGAACTCCGACCTGCCCGTCTTTGCCACCATGACCTTCGAGGAAGACGGTCGCACATTCCTGGGTACGAGTCCCGAGGTTGCCGCCATCACGCTCGACGCCATCGGCGCCGACGTTTTGGGCATCAACTGCAGCCAAGGACCGGCCGAGCTCCGAGGACTCGCCGCGCGTATGCTCACCGTTACCGACAAGCCTGTTATGGTGCAGGCCAACGCAGGACTGCCCCACGTGGACGACGACGGCAATACCGTCTTTGATATCCAGGCCCCCGAATACGCCGAAGCCGTCGCCGGCATGATCGCCGACGGCGTGAGCGTCGTGGGCGGCTGCTGCGGCACCACGCCGGCGCACATGGCGGCCTTGCGCACGCTTATCGATAACCACACGCCCAGCCCGCGCCGCCGCAAGCCCAGCATGTCGGTCACGAGCGCTCAAACGGTCGTGGACCTTCCCTGCGACGGCCACAAGATCGCCGTCATCGGCGAGCGCATCAACCCCACCGGCAAAAAGCGCCTGCAGCAGGCCCTGCGCGACGGCGACCTGGACTACGTCGTGAGCCAGGGCATCAGCCAGCAGGAACAGGGCGCCGACATCCTGGACGTCAACGTGGGCCTGCCCGAGATCGACGAGGTCAAGATCATCCAACAGACGACCGAACAGCTCCAGGGCTCCACGCTGCTGCCGCTGCAGATCGACTCCACCGACCCCGCAGCCGTCGAGGCCGCCGTGCGCCGCTACGCCGGCAAGCCCATCATCAACTCGGTCAACGGCAAGCAGCAGATCATGGATGAGATCTTTCCGCTGGTCGCCCACTACGGCACCAACGTTGTCGGCCTTACGCTCGACGAAGGCGGCATCCCCGATACCGCCGAGGCTCGCTTCGCCATCGCCGAGCGCATCGTGGCCGAGGCTACCCGCTACGGCATCGGACCGGACCGCATCCTCATCGACTGCCTGGTCATGACCGCCTCGACCAATCAACGCCAGGCCGAGCAGATCCTACGCGCCATGTCCCTGTGCAAGGAGCGTCTGGGCGTCAAATGCGCGCTCGGCGTGTCGAACATCAGCTTTGGCCTGCCTGCCCGCCCGCTGCTGGGCTCGGTCTTTTTGGCTGCCGCCTTCGGCGCGGGCCTGGACGCCCCCATCATGAACCCGGGTTCCAAGCGCTTTATGGATACTGTCTACAGCTATCGCGTCCTGAGCGTTGAGGACGAGGGCTCGACCGGATACATCGAGCGCTACGCCGGCTGGACCGATCCGTATAAGATCGCCGCAAACCCGGCAGCGGCTCAGGCCGCATCGAGTGATGCCGTGCCCGCTGCTGGCACCGCCGGCACCGACGGCAACGACGACCCGATTCGTCGCATGGTCGTCTCGGGCCGTAAGGGCGAGATCGCGACCGAGACTGAGCGCCTGCTGGCCGACCACGACGCTATGGATCTTATCAACAACCACTTTATCCCCGCCCTCGACGAGGTGGGCGTCCTCTTTGACCAGGGCAAGTTCTTCCTGCCGCAGCTCATGGCCTCGGCCGAGGCCGCGCGCGTGGGCTTCGACACCATCAAGCGCCTGATGCCCGCCGGCGAGATCGCCGACAAGGGCAAGATCTGCGTGGCCACCGTCAAGGGCGACATCCACGATATTGGCAAGAACATCGTCAAAATGTTGCTCGATAACTACGGCTACACCGTCTTTGACCTGGGCCGCGACGTCGACCCGCA
Organism: uncultured Collinsella sp.; assembly: GCA_902494765.1. Classification (GTDB taxonomy): domain Bacteria; phylum Actinomycetota; class Coriobacteriia; order Coriobacteriales; family Coriobacteriaceae; genus Collinsella. The sequence goes on along the minus strand of CABUUK010000006.1, from coordinate 1,776 downwards.
AGAGGTGCTCAAGACCGTGCAGGAGCGTGACATTAAGCTCGTCGGCCTCTCGGCGCTTATGACTACCACGGTCGTCGCCATGGAAGAAACCATCAAGCTGCTTCATGCCGAAGTACCGGGCGTCAAGGTCATCGTAGGCGGCGCCGTGCTCACCCCCGAATACGCCAAGCAGATCGGCGCGGACTACTACGCCAAGGACGCCGCCGAAAGCGCTCGTATCGCCGAAGAGGTCTTTGGGCAGTAACACAACGGAAGCAACCGAGCACCAAAACGTGCCGCATGCGCCACTTGGCACGTGCGGCACGTTAAAATAGATAAGACTATGCTCGTTTTGGCAGATAGGAGCGCAAGGATGGCGATCACGCCCGCAGAAATCGCGGAAACCCGCGGCATGGTTGAGGAGCAGAACCTCGACATCAGGACCATCACCATGGGTGTTTCGCTCATGGGTTGCGGCGACGAGAACCTCGACCGCATGTGCACGAAGATCTACGACCACGTGACGCACACGGCTGAGCACCTGGTCGAGACCGCCGAGAACCTCGAGCGCGAGTACGGTATCCCCATCGTCAACAAGCGCGTTTCCGTCACCCCGGTGGCGCAGATCGCCGCGTGCTGCAAGGATGAGGACCTCACCCCTATCGCGCATGCCCTCGACCGCGCGGCAGAGACGCTCGGTATCGATTACCTGGGCGGCTTCTCCGCACTCGTCCAGAAGGGCATCGGCGACGCCGACCGCCGCGTCATCCAGTCCATCCCCCAGGCGCTCGCCACCACGAGCCGCGTCTGCTCCAGCGTCAACGTCGCCAGCCTGCGCGCCGGCATCAACATGGATGCCGTGCTCATGGCGGCTCAGACCATCATCGATGCCGCCAAGCTTACGGCAGATGAGGATTCCGTTGGCGCCTCCAAGTTTGTCTGCTTTGCCAACATGGTCGAGGACTCCCCGTTTATGGCGGGCGCCGTCCACGGCGGTGGCGAGGCCGACGCCGTCATCAACGTAGGCGTCTCGGGCCCCGGCGTTATGGCCGCAGCCCTGGAGACGCTGCCCGATTCCGCATCGATGATGGAAGTCGCCGAGAAGATCAAGCAGACCGCCTTTAAGATCACCCGTGCCGGCGAGCTCATGAGCCGCGAGGCCGCCCATCGCCTGGGTGTCGAGAAGGGCATTGTCGACCTGTCGCTGGCTCCCACGCCCGCCATCGGCGACTCCGTCGCACGCATCCTCGAGATCATCGGTGTTGGCACCTGCGGTGGCCCGGGCACGACCTGCGCGCTCGCCATGCTCAACGATGCCGTCAAGAAGGGCGGCGTCATGGCCAGCTCCAGCGTGGGCGGTCTCTCCGGCGCCTTTATCCCCGTGTCCGAGGATGCCGGCATGATCGCCGCCGTCGAGGCCGGTGCGCTTTCGCTCGAGAAGCTCGAGGCTATGACCTGCGTGTGCTCCGTTGGCCTGGACATGATCGCCATCCCCGGCGACACCCCGGTCGAGACCATCGCCGGCATCATCGCCGACGAGATGGCCATCGGCGTCATCAACAACAAGACCACGGCCGTCCGCGTGATTCCTGCCATCGGCAAGGGCGTGGGCGACTGCGTCGAGTACGGTGGCTTGTTCGGCCGTGCGCCCATCATGCCGGTGAACCCCAACGCCGGCACCGTGCTTGCCCACCGCGGTGGACGCTTCCCGGCGCCGTTGAACTCGCTCAAGAACTAGCTGAGGGGACTGGCGAGGAGCCCCGGGGAGGGCAAATATATAAGGTCGCCTGCTCGGAC
>CABUUK010000005.1 GCA_902494765.1 uncultured Collinsella sp. | reverse complement strand
TGGGGGAAGGGGTGGGGAAAGGTGTTGAAAAATGGGGCGGTTCCCCATATTATTGATGACGTCGACAGGCGGGGTGGTTCCCCGCGTACGTGCCATCTGAGTAACCGAGGGGAGGGCGCACATGGGAATGACGGGTGCATACGAGCGCAATCTCGATGCAAAGGGTCGTCTATCCCTGCCTGCACCCCTTCGCGAGGAGCTTGGAGAGCACGTTCGCGTGTTCAAAGCCCTGGATGTCGATGCTCTGTACGTGTTCTCTGCCGAGGCCTTCGATAAGTGGGTCGAAGGACTCTTCGCGGGTCGTGAGGGCCACGAGGGTTTTAACCCGCGTGACATCAACGACCAGAAGCTCATGAGGGCGATCAACAAGCGCACCACGTCGATGGATGTGGACAGCGCGGGTCGTATCGGTCTTTCTGAGTCTCTCCGCAAGCAGGCGAACCTCGACCGCGAGGTCACGGTTGTGGGCAACTACGACCACCTTGAGGTTTGGGACCGCGCTACGGCCGATGAGGACGATGACGACGAGGCCCTGCTGGACCTCTTCTTCTCGTAAGGGCAAGGCACGAGTAACGGATGGAGCGTGGGATCTTGACACAAGAATATCGGCATGAACCTGTCATGCTCGGCGAAGTGCTTGAGTCGCTGCAGCTAAAGAGCGGCTCCGTCGTCTGCGACTGCACCCTTGGCGGTGCCGGCCATTCGGTAAAGATGGCCGCGCAGGTGGGGGAGACCGGCCTTTTGCTCGGCGTCGATCAGGACGACATGGCCCTCGAGGCCGCTGGCGCCCGTCTGGACCGCGAGGTTCCCGGCGTCCCGCACCAGCTACTGAAGGGCAACTTCGGCGACTTGGACGAGCTGCTTTGCTCGGCCGAGGTGCCCGGGGTCGATGGCTTCCTGTTCGACTTGGGCGTTTCGTCGCCGCAACTCGATATCCCTGGCAGGGGCTTTTCGTACAACGAGGACGCCCCATTGGACATGCGGATGGATCCGGGTAACAACACCTTAAACGCAGCTGAGGTCATCAACACCTATAACGAACACGACCTCGCCCGGATTCTACGCGTCTACGGCGAAGAGAAGTTTGCCTCGCAGATCGCGCGTGAGATCGTGCGCCGCCGCGAGCATGAGCCGATTGAAACCACCGGCCAGTTTGTCGAGATCATCAAGGCTGGTATCCCCGCTGCCGCTCGTCGGCATGGCGGACACCCAGCCAAGAAGAGTTTCCAGGCCATTCGCATCGAGGTCAATCACGAACTCGATGTGCTCGAGCGAGGGCTTGACGCTGCCACAAGGTGGCTCAACCCGGGCGGACGCATCTGCGTCATCTCGTATCACTCGCTCGAGGACCGTATCGTAAAGAACCACTTTAAGGAGATGAGCCAGGGGTGCACGTGTCCGCCGGAGATTCCGGTGTGCGTGTGCGGCAACGTGCCGATACTCAAGGTCATCACCCGCAAACCCTTGGTTGCCCAACCCGATGAGGTTGAGCGCAACCCTCGGGCGAGATCAGCCAAGATCCGCGTGGCGCAGCGTCTGTAGACGCGACCGCGCGATATTGGACCTCCCGCTCGTACCACAAACGAAGCTTAAACACACTACCAACGTACTCGGGATGGGAGGCGGCATATCATGGGCTACAACACCTCAAACGCAGCACTCGCCTATGATATGAACGCCATGCCCGCCTATCGTGAGGCACCGCAGGCCCCCGTTGCTCCCCGCGAGCAGCGCACGCCGCGCTTTGATGTCTACACGGGCGCGGGCCGTCAGGCAAACCAGGCGGTAAGCCCGGTTTTCATGAGCGTTCTTAAAACGTTTTGCATCATTGCGGCCATCTTCATGACGATCGGTGTCGCCCGCGTGGCGCTCGCCGGCGTTACGGCCCAGGTGCTCAACAGCAACGCCGCGCTTACCAACACGCTCGAGAAGGCGACCGACGAAAGCTCCGACCTGGAGGTCATGCATTCGGTCTATGGTGCCGACACGCGCATTCGCGACCTTGCGGGCGCTTATGGCATGGTGGAGCCCAGCGAGAGCGTTACACTTGATTTTTCGCAGGATGCAGCCGCGGGCGCTAGCTCGACCGCGACCGCTCAGTAACAAGACGGTAGCTGAGTATGACAAATGACTATCGCCGCGGCTCCGACGGGGGTCGCGGTTCTGGACGTCCCTCATCGCGGGGACGTTCTGGTTATCAAGGAACGGGTCGGCCATCTTACAACGCGAGGCCGTCCTATGGCAACGACCCCGCGTCGCGTCTCCGTGGCTCGAGTGGTCCTCAGATGCATAACACCAGACCGCGCAAGAGCTCGTCGACCGAATGGCTCACGGGCACGCCGCTGCCCCGTCGCAAAGCCGTCATGGGCTTCATCGGGTTTGGCTTGGGTTTGGGCGTCCTTCGCCTTGCCGACTATCAAATCGTGGAAGCCGATAAGTTGCGCGACCGCGCCGATGCACGTCGCTTGCTTGCGCAGACGCTGTATGCCAAGCGCGGTACCATCTACGACCGTAACGGCAACGTGCTGACGTCGTCGGTCGAATGTCGTAACATCGCCGTGAATCCGCAGCTTATCGAGGACGTTGACAAAACGGTATCGGCGCTGGTCAAAGCTACGGGCATCGATAAAAAGACCTGTCGCGAGCTCGTTGAGTCGGATGGCACCTGGGTGTATATCAAACGTCAGGTGGACGAGGATGATGTCGCGGCGCTGGAGAAGAAGAACCTGCCAGGCGTGCTCTTTGAGCAGGCCATGAAGCGCGTGTACCCCTACGGCAACCTGGCATCGCAGGTGCTTGGCGTGGTAAACGTGGACAACGACGGTCTGACGGGCCTCGAAAAACAGTACAACAAGCTTTTGACCGGAACCAACGGTTCGCTGGTGCGCGAGCGGGCGAGGGACGGTAGCTATATCGCGGGCGGCGCCTATAAAAAGGTGGCGGCGGTTGACGGCGTTGATATCGTGACGACACTCGATGTCAATATCCAGCGCGCCGCCGAGGACGCCCTGGCCGAGGCGGTCGAAAAGACCAAGGCCAAGAACGGCTCGGCCCTGGTCACCGATCCCACGACGGGCGAGATTCTGGCGGCATGCTCGTATCCGACATATGACCAGGCCGATCTGGAAAACGCCAAGACCGAGGACATGAACTTGCGCCTGGTTACCGATGCCTATGAGCCCGGCTCGGTCTTTAAGACGCTCGTGGCCGGTGCCGGCTTCGACTTGGGCGCCGTGCGTTCGAGCACGTCGTTTGAGGTGCCGGCGAGCATTAAGGTTGGCGACGACACCGTTACCGACGCCGACAAGCGCGACTACACCATGACCATGGACGTGCGCGAGATGATGCGCCGTTCCTCCAATGTGGGCTTTGTCCTGGTGGGACGCAAGATCGGTGCCGATGATTTTGCCACCTATGTGGACAAGTGGGGTATCGGTCATAGCTCCGGTGTCGATTTTCCGGGTGAGAGTCTGGGTATCGTCAAGGAGCGCGACCAGTACGACGGCGCCACGCTGGGCTCGATGAGCTTTGGCCAGGCGCTGTCCGTCTCGCCGATTGAGGTCGCACGTGCCGTGGGCGGCATTGCGAACGGCGGCGTGATGATGACTCCGCACTTCTATAAGTCCAGCAAGGGCGATGAGAAGGACTGGGGCGAAGGCGAGCGTGCGATTTCGGAGGACGCTGCCGCCCGGGTGACATCGTGCATGCAGACGGTCGTGTCCGAAGGCACGGGCGTTGGCGGTGCGGTCGATGGCTATGACGTGGCGGGCAAGACCGGTACGGCCGAGCGTGCTGACGAGAACGGCGGTTACCTCAAGGAGAACTACATGTCGTCCTTTATGGGCTTTGCGCCGGCACAATCGCCCAAGGTGCTGTGCTATATCACACTCGATGGAACGCCGAGCGGCTCGGATGCCGCCGCGGTGCCATTCCAGTCCATTATGGCCAACGCGCTCGACGTGCTGGGTATCCCGCGCACGAAGTAGGGGGTTACAATCTTGAGCGTGGTCTGCCGTTTGATCTGAAGGGTGTTCACATGCCCTGCACCACGCGCGCATGGCACTGGGATACAATACGCCGATAGCATTATTAGGTTTACAGGGGAGCTGCAATGATAGAGATCGCCGTCAACAACCTCGCGGCCTCAACGGGGGCCCGAACCGTGACGGAAGAAGTCGATCGGGTATGCCGCGGGTGCGTTATCGACTCGCGTCAGGTCGAGGAGGGGACGATCTTTGTCGCCTTCCCCGGCGAAAAGGTCGACGGCAATGATTTTGCCTCCCGTGCCATTGAGTCGGGTGCCGGCGCCGTCGTGATGACGCGCGAACCCGATGCCGAGCTGGTCTCGCTGGCGCAGGACAAGGGGTGCGCCATCCTGCTGACCGATGATCCCGAGGAGTTTCTGCTGCGTTTGGCGCACACGTATCGCCTGGAGCTTGGCTGCCTGGTCGTTGGCATTACCGGTTCCATCGGCAAGACGACGACCAAGGACGTGCTCGCCGCCGTGCTCGCCAAGCGCTATCGTGTCTGGGCCACCAAGGGCAATTTCAATAACCTGATCGGCATGCCGCTCACGGTGCTTTCCGCTCCGGCCGATACCGAGGTCCTGGTGCTCGAGATGGGCATGAACCATTTCCACGAGATTGAGCGCCTGTCCCAGTCCGCCAATCCCAACCTTGCCATCGTAAGCAAGATTGGTACCTCTCACATCGGCATTTTGGGCAGCCGCGAGAACATCGCCCGCGCTAAGGCCGAGATTGTCCAGGGTATGTGCGCCGCCGGCGACTTCTTGCCGCTGCTGGTTTTGGGCGGCGAGGACGACTTTACGCCGTTCATTCGCGATACGTTCGCCCAGCCTGCTGGTATCGATGTGATGCTGGCCGGCGTCTCGGACGATGATGAGGTCCGTGCCCGCGACATTCGTGTTGATGACGAGGGACGTCCGGTCTTTACGCTCGATTTTGGCCAGGGTGAGACGATCGATACCATGCTTGCCATCCCCGGCGTGCAGTCCGTTCCTAATGCCGTTAAGGCCGCCGCGGTTTCCTATCGCCTGGGCGTGACGCCCGAGCAGATCGATGCTGCCTTTAGGGGCCTCACGATCACCGGTCACCGCCAGGAGATCAAGCGCGCCAAGAGCGGTGCCCGCGTCATCGACGATTCCTATAACGCCAGTGCCGAATCCATGGCTGCTGGCCTCGATCTACTGTGCTCGCTTTCGTGCACGGGGTCTCGCATGGCGATCCTGGGCGAGATGGGCGAGATGGGCGATGAGGCTCCTCGCATGCATGAGCTCGTGGGCGCCTATGCGGCCGCCAAGAAGCTCGACATGCTGGCGTGCGTGGGTGGTGAGCTGGCCCAGCTTATGGCCGATGCCGCGCGCATGATGGGCATGGACGAGGACCGCATCCAGGTGTTCTCCGATTATCAGCAGGTGCTCGACCGCATGGGCGGCGCGCTTGAAAAACATGATGTTGTACTGGTCAAGGGTTCCCGCTTTGTTGAGCTCGACCGCTTTGTGGAAGGTGTGTGCTAGCCCATGTTCGGCAATCCCTCGTATCCAACGTATCAGGCTTTTTTGGGGCTTGGCATCGCCGCTGCCATTGCGCTGCTGCTCATGCCGTGGTGGATCAAGCTGCTGAAGGTCGAGGGTATCGGTCAACAGGTCCGAGCCGACGGCCCCAAGCGTCATTTGATTAAACAGGGTACGCCGACCATGGGCGGCGTCATCATCCTTGTTGCGATTTCGCTGACCTGCCTGCTGATGGGCAAGCTCACCACCGAGCTCGTGCTCGTGCTGCTCGCCACGCTGACGACCGGCGTGCTGGGCCTGATCGACGACCTGACCTCCGTTACGCATGGGCGCTCGCTCGGTCTGACGCCTCATGCCAAGATGATCGGCCTAACCATTATCTGTGTCACCTTTACGGTACTTGCCGTTAACTGGTGCGGCGTCGCCCCCGAGATTCGTTTTCCCGGCGGCCTGACGATTGACCTTGGCGTGCTTTCGACCACCATCTGCGGCCTTTCGTTCCCGTGGCTCTACATTGTCTTTTGCTGGCTGATGATCGCCGGTCTTTCTAATGCCGTGAACCTGACCGATGGCCTTGATGGTCTTGCTGGCGGCACCTCTATGATTGCCATGCTCGCCATGGCTGCCATGGCGTTTTTGCACGGAGACGTGAACCTGTCCATCTTCTGCACCGCGTGTGCCGGTGCCTGCTTGGGCTTTCTGTGGTTCAACTGCTATCCGGCGAGCATCTTTATGGGCGATACCGGCTCGCTTGCCCTGGGCGCCGCGTTTGCCTGCACGTCCATCATGACCAACACCGAGGTCGTCTCCCTCATCATCGGCGGCCTGTTTATCGTTGAGACCCTGTCGGTCATGATTCAGGTTGTCTACTTCCACTTTACGCACAAGCGCGTCTTCCTTATGGCGCCCATCCATCATCATTTCGAAAAGAAGGGCTGGGCCGAGACCAAGGTCGTCATCCGTTTTTGGATTATCGCTGCGGCCTTTGGTGCCGTTGGCCTTGCCCTGTTCTTCCAGTTGGGATAGTGGTCTTTCATGCCTCTTGCTGATGTCTTTAGCCTGCTCGTTTTGGGTCAGGGCAAATCCGGTCTCGATGTCGCCCGCTGGGCGCTGGCACATCCCGAGCGCGTAAGCGCCGTTACCGTGTATGGCGGCGGCACCTCTGAGCCCAATGACGCCACGCGTGCGCTTGAGGCTGCTGGTGCGTCGTTTGTCTATGGGACCGAACAGGTCGAGGGCGCCTATGACGTATGCGTGACGTGCCCGGGCATCTCGGAGTTCTCGGGCTTCTTTAAGGCCGGGCGCGAGCATGCCGCCCAGATTATGGGTGAGCCCGAGTTTGCCTATCGCCTGTCGCCCGATAACTGGATTGCCATCACGGGCACCAACGGCAAGACGACCACCACGTCGCTGACTGATCATCTGCTTAAGGCTGCCGGCGAGGCCAGCGTTGCTGTCGGCAACATCGGCGAGCCGCCGGTCAACGAGATTGACGGCCGAGCCCACAACGAGTGGTTTGTGGCTGAGCTCTCGAGCTATCAGATTGCTACGACAACCGAGCTCCACCCCCGCGTGGCGGTGCTGCTCAACATCACGCCCGACCACCTGGGCTGGCATAAGAGCCATAAGAACTACGCGCTTGCCAAGATCAAACTGTTTGACAATATGGTCGATGACGATCTGGCGGTTGTCGACGTCGAAGACGCCGGCATTCACGAGTTCGATGAGTACATCTACACGCCGGGTCGTCGCATCTGCAAGGTTGCCTTTGACGAGCCTGAGGGCGAGGATGCCGCCTTTGTGCGCGACGGCAAGATGGTCGTGCGCCTGAAGGGCGTCGAGACCCCGCTCATCGCTACATCCGAGCTCAAGATCTCGGGCCATCACAATGTTATCAATGCCCTGTGCGCTGCCACGGCTGCCTTGGCAGTCGGTGCCGATGTCGATGGTGTCTGCCGCGGTCTGGCCTCGTTCCAGCCGCTCGAGCACCGCGTGGAGCCGTGTGGCGAGATTGACGGCGTGCGCTACGTCAACGATTCCAAGGCGACCAACACCGATGCGGTCGAGAAGGCACTGACGGCATTTCCCGATGACGACGTGATCTTGCTGCTCGGCGGCCACGATAAGGGCACGCCGCTCACGGACTTCGCGCGCGTTGTTATGGATAACGTACGCTCGGTCGTCTGCTTTGGCGATGCGCGCGAGCGCTTCACCGCCGCTATGGACGAGGCCGATGTCGATGGCGATGTGGATATCGCCCAGGCGGATGACCTACGCGACGCCGTGGACGTTGCCCGTTCGTTGTCGAGCCGTGGTGACGTGATTTTACTTTCTCCTGCCTGCTCTTCGTTCGATGAGTTCTCGGGCTATGAGGAGCGCGGCCGCGTGTTTAAGGACTACGTGGCTCAGCTTGCCGCTACGGCGAAATCACAAATGGAATAGGGGTTGCGGTGAGAGAGGAGAGCCCCCGACAAGGTATGAGGAGGCCCGACTCGGACCGTGCTTCCTCACGTCGCATCACACCGCGTCCCGGCCGCGGCGGGCAGTCGTTTAGCGAACGCTATATTGCCGGCGTTCCCGCCCGTATCATGCGCCCCCGTCTGATATTCATGGCCTGCCTGTTTACCTTGGTGTGTTTTGGTCTGCTGATGGTGTACTCGGCGTCTTCGGTCGAGGCGCTGCACGAGAATGGCTCGGCGACGTTTTTTCTGGGTCGACAGGCCGCGTTTGCCGTGGTCGGTGTTCTGGCGCTGATTGCCATCGTGCGCGTTTTGCCGGACAGCTGGTTTGGGGAGGATGTGCTCAGGATCTTCCTCATCGGCATGATAGGGCTACTGCTTCTGGTGTTCTTGGTGGGCAGCGGCAGCCGTGGCGCCACGCGCTGGCTCAACATCGCCGGTATTCAGTTCCAGCCTTCCGAGTTTTTAAAGCCATTTGCCATTGCGTATTCGGCCATCATGCTTGATCGCTTCTTTTCGCCCGGTGGCAACATCAACGAATTCCTTCGCAAGATGGGCATCTACCTGGGCATTTCGCTCTTTCTGATCTTTATCCAGCCCGATTTCGGTACTGTCCTGATCATCCTGTTGACCCTCATGTGCATGGCGTTGTTTGCGGGTCTCGACCCCAGATTTATCATCGGCGTGCTAATCTTCGGCATTCTCGTGATCGTGATTGCGCTTGTCGCAGAGCCGTACCGTATGGTGCGTATTCAGGTTGCCTTGAACCCTTGGGCCGACGAGTATGGTGACGGCTATCAGGCCACGCTTGCCATCATGGCCTTTGCCTCGGGCGGTCTGTTCGGCCGCGGCATCGGCAACTCAACCATGAAGTACTCGTATCTGCCCGAAGCGCACAACGACTACATCCTGGCCATCATTGGCGAGGAAGTCGGTTTTGTCGGAACCGTGCTGTTCTTCTTGGTGTTTGCGATGCTGATCTACTCGGCGTTTCGCATTGCCGAGCAGGCGACCGATCGCCGGGGCGCGCTCATGGCGTCTGGCTCCGCGGTCATTCTCGCGGTGCAGTTTTTGATTAACGCGCTGGGCATCCTCAACGTGTTTCCCATGACGGGCAAACCGTTGCCGTTTATTAGCTACGGCGGTTCGTCGATTATTGTGTCGCTTATGCTTGCCGGGTTGATCCTGCGCGTTTCGTACGAGAGCGCCCGCCGCGATGAGTATGACCGTCGCCGTGAGAGCTTTGCCGTTATGGACGAGAGCACCGCCGGCGTAGCCCATGTGCGCGGTGAACGACCTTCGCGTAGCGGCTTTACCGTTCTGGATGGTTCTGCATCCGAGCCGGCAGCTCGTCCACGCTCGCGAACGGCTCCGCAAGGCCGTCCGCAGCGCCCCAGCCCTCGCAACGCGGGCGGCGGATATAATCGAATCGATTTGAACTCGGACCCGTCGGCGCGTCTGCGCACCGACGACCAGGGACCGCGTGTACGAAGGGACTACCATGACCGATAAAATGACCGTTGCTATTGCAGCCGGCGGCACGGCAGGACACATCAACCCCGCGCTCGCCTTGGCCGAAGAGCTGCGTGACCGTGGTCACCACGTTGTGTTCGTGGGCCAGTCGCGCAAGCTCGAGGGTCGTCTGGTCCCCGAGGCTGGGTTTGATTTTGTGCCCATTACGGTCACGGGCTTCGACCGCTCCCGTCCTTGGACGGCGCTGACCTCGCTGTGGCGTGTCAACAAGGCCAAACGTGCGCTCGCCAGTCATTTCTCAAAGGTTGGCAAGCCCGATGCCGCCATTGGTTTTGGTGCCTATGTCGAGGTTCCGCTGCTGGGGTGGTGTAAGGGCGCGGGCGTTCCGTATCTGCTGCATGAGCAGAACTCTGTTCCGGGCCTGGCCAACAAGATGATGAACTCCCACGCCGCCCGCGTGTGCATCTCGGTGCCGGCAGCGCGTTCGGTCTTTGAGCGCGAAGGTGACCCTGGCCACGTGCTCATGACCGGCAACCCCGTACGTCGCTCGGTAATCGAGGGCGATCGCGCTCGCGGCCGCAAGGCACTTGGCGTTCCCGAGGACGCTACGCTGCTGCTCGTCTTTGGCGGTTCACTTGGCGCCCAGCACCTCAACGAGCGCGTGGCTTCGCTCAAAAACGAGCTGCTTTCGCGCAAGAACCTCTATGTGTTGCATTCGACGGGTGCCGACGGCTTTGAGGAGACCGAGCGCGCTTTGGCGCTGACGCCCGAGGAGGCGAAGCGTTACCGCGTCCAGCCTTACATCGACAACATGGGCGATATGCTGGCTGCTGCCGATTTGGTGCTCTCGCGTTCGGGCGCATCGAGCGTGGCCGAGATCGCTGCACTCGCCGTGCCTTCGGTGCTCGTGCCGTACCCGCACGCCACGGCCGATCACCAAACCACCAATGCCCGTTATCTGGTCGACGCCGGGGCCGGCGTGCTCTGCGCCGATGCCGATATCGACGGTTCTGCCTTTGCCGATGAGCTGCTGCACCTGGTCGATGACGCGGCGGCGCGCGACGCCATGCGTCAGGCGGCGCGTGGTCTGGCTCAGGATAGGGCCGCCGCTCTTCTGGCGGATGCGGTAGAGGGTTTGCGTTAGTTAGACGGGATATCGTCGGTCGCCCTCGCGCTGATGCGGTTGGTGCGGTACAGTTAACGGGTTACAGGCAGTGTTTACGCAAGGAGTACACGAGCACATGGCTGATTCCCAGACTGCAACCTCCGCGCCCGAGTTTAAGAGCGCCCACTTTATCGGTATCGGCGGCGCCGGCATGAGCGGCATCGCCCTCGTTCTGCACGAGCGCGGTTATGCCGTTACCGGCTCCGACCTTAAGACGTCACGTTATATCCGCCAGCTTACCCGCGCTGGTGTGAAGGTGCATGTGGGCCATGAGGCCGCCACGATCGACGAGGTCAAGCCCGACGTGGTTGTTGTCTCTACCGCTATTCCCGAGTCCAACCCCGAACTCGTGCGCGCTCGCGAGCTTGGTATTCCCGTGTGGCCCCGTGCCAAGATGCTCTCTGCTTTGGGCCACGGCTACACCACCGTCGCTGTTGCCGGCACGCATGGCAAGACCACCACGTCTTCGATGTGCGCCACCATGCTCGACCGCATGGGCCTGGATCCGAGCTTCTTGATCGGCGGCATTGTCGAGGGCTATGACACGAACGGCAAGAACGGCTCGGGCGACTACTTTGTCGCCGAGGCCGACGAGTCCGACAGCTCCTTCCTGTTCCTGAACCCCAACGTGGTCATTGTGACCAACGTCGAGGCCGACCACCTCGATCACTACTCGGGTATCGAGGAGATCGAGGCAACTTTCGCCAAATTCATGAGCCTGGTGGGCGAGGACGGCACCGTCATCGTCTGCGGTGAGGACCCGCATCTGGTCGAGCTCGCCAAGTCGACGGGCCGTCACGTGCTTTCCTACGGCTTTGCCGAGAGCAACGACATCGTCTGCATGCACCCGGATGTCAAGGGCATCCAGAGTGACTTTATCGTTCGCTTTGAGGACGGCACTGAGCATGCTGTGGAGATCAAGAGCAATCCCGGTCGCCACAACATGCTCAACGCCACGGCGGTGCTCACCGTCGCCCATGTCCTGGGCCTTGACATCGACTCCGCCGCCAAGGCGCTCTCGAGCTTTGAGGGCGTCCGCCGTCGCTTTACCCACGTGGGCGATATCGATGGCATCACCGTGGTCGATGATTACGGCCATCACCCCACCGAGATCAAGGCGACGCTTGCTGCCGCTTCGTCGCTGGGCTACAAGCATGTCGACGTCGTGTTCCAGCCGCACCGCTATTCGCGCCTGCAGGCCCTGTGCGACGACTTTGCCGATGCATTTGCCAATGCCGATAAACTGCTGCTGATTGATGTGTTCTCGGCTGGCGAGATGCCCATTCCGGGTGTCACCTCTAAGATGCTCGCCGATACCGTGCGCGCCAAGCATCCTGGCAAGGAGGTCGTGTACTGCTCCAGCCGTCTTGAGCTTAATCAGGAGCTCGAGCAGATGGTGGGCGAGGGCGACCTGCTGCTCACTATGGGTGCTGGTGACGTTACGACCGTCGGTCCCGAGTTCATTGAGTATCTGACTGCCAAGAAAGACGCTTAAGTCTAATGGGTCTGTTTAACGCCGTCATGGCGCTCTCGGGCATGATCGACACGGATGTGATCGAGGACGAGCGCCTTGCGCGTCATACGAGCTATCGTATCGGCGGCAAGGCCGACCTCTTTGTGACGTGCCATAGCTATCATGCCCTCCGCCGTGCCGTGGCGGTGCTCGATCGCGAGCAGGTGCCGTGGGTCATCATCGGCAAGGGCTCCAATCTGCTGGTTGCCGATGGCGGTTATCGCGGTGCCGTCATTTCGCTCGGACGTGAGTTTCAGCGCACGGTTGTTGCCGATGACGGTTGTACGCTGACGGTCGGTGCGGGCGTGATGTTTGCGCGCTTGGTCAACGATGCCCTGTCGCGTAGCCTCTCGGGCCTTGAGTTTGCCGTTGGCATCCCTGGTTCGGTCGGCGGTGCGATATCTATGAATGCCGGCACACGAACCGAGTGGATTGGCTCGCTGGTTGAGGATGTCGTAACGTTTGACCCGGCATCCGGTATCAAGCATTATGCGGGGTCCGAGATCACTTGGGGCTACCGCGAATGTAGCCTTCCCCGCAATGAGATCATCCTCGAGTGCGTGCTCAAGCTTAAACCGGCGCCCAAGGCCGACATTCGCGAGCGCATGGAGCGGTACCTTACGAGGCGCAAGCGTACACAGCCCATGGGTCGCGCATCCTGCGGGTCGGTCTTTCGCAATCCGCCCGATGCGAGCGTGGGCAAGCTTATCGAGGATTGTGGATTAAAGGGTTTTTCGATTGGCGGCGCGGAAGTTTCGCCCGTTCACGCTAATTTTATCGTTAATAACGGAACTGCCTCGGCCGATGACGTTGCCGCGGTTATCAGACATGTGCACGGAAAGGTGAGGGAGGCGTATGGCATCGAGCTCAGACCGGAAGTTAAATTCCTCGGCTTCTAGAGCATCGAAACCCACCTTCCGCCGCGCCGGAGGGCGTTCCGGCGCGCCTGCCAAACCTCAACGCAATACCGTCGCGCACTCTAAGTCTGTCGGGCATGCTCGACAGACCAGTCGTCCGGTTGTCGGCTCGCAGCTCGGTAATCGTCCGGCCGCAAAAAAGTCCTCGCGTCCCTCGGTGACGTCAAAGCCTGTTATGGGCGCCAAACCTGCCCGTCCCATGGCAACTCCTAAGCCCTCGACGGGAACTAAGGCGGCGCGTCCGGGTCGCACGCTGGGCGCATCGAAACCGCGCTCGCTGACATCGGTGCCGGCTACCGCCAAGAAGCCTTCGGGTAAAAAAGGCGTCAACCCGTTGTCTTCACTTGGGGCGATGGCAAATAAAACGTCAGACGCCGCTTCTCTCGTTACAGGCAAAGGCAAAATCGTGGGCGGCGTTCTGGCCGTCTTGGCCGTGCTCGTCGTCGTTGCCGTCGTGGTGATCAACTCTGGATTGTTTACCGCCACTGATATTCAGATTCAAGGCAGCGAGCATGTGACGAAGCACGATGCTATCCAGCTGATCGATTTGTCCGAGGGAACGTCGCTTTTTAACGTCGATCCTGACCAGATTACCGAGGACCTCAAGCAGAACCCGTGGGTGTCGGGCGTGGATGTCCAGCGTCAGTTCCCGCATACGCTCATCATTACGCCGATGGAGCGCAAGGTCATCGCAATTGCCTATATCAGCTCCGATGACCTTGCCTGGGCCATCGGGGATGATGACACCTGGATCGCCCCGCTGTCGACGTCGGTCGAAGTGGATGACCAGGGCAACGTCATCACGACGGGGCAGGGCTCAAATACCCTGACCGGCATTGATGCCGCGCTGGCGCTCGCTAAGCACTATGGCGCGGTGTTGTTGACTGATGTCTCGGCGGATGTCGCTCCGGTTTCCGGCCAGGCGGTGAGCTCCAAGGCCGTTAAGGCTGGCTTGGATTATGTGCGTGGTTTTTCGAGCGAGTTCTTGGGACAAGTCAAGGATATTTCCACGCCTTCGGTCGAAGCCATCTCGGCAAACCTCAATAACGGCATTGAGGTGTCGCTGGGTGATTCGAACGATATCGTCAAGAAGGAGCGCGTAGTCACCAAGCTGCTTTCGCAGGTAGAGGGCGTAACGTATATCAATGTGCGCTCTCCGGGTAACTATACATTTAGGAACGCTCCGACCTCGTAGCTCTGGTTGATGCTTTGTTGAGGGGTCATACCACGCCGTTTGTCTGGTTTGTTTGGTTTTCACGGTCAATTATTTGACTGATACGTTCATAATGTGCAACCATAATACGGTTTACCTTTGCATTTACTTTCAACCTGAAGGTTAATGTGCGCGGGGTCGACCCATGCTATGGCTATAACCTTTGTTCGGAGGACCGACATGCACGAGACAGAGATCAACAACTACCTTGCCGTCATTAAGGTGGTCGGCGTCGGCGGCGGCGGTACCAACGCGGTCAATCGAATGATCGAAGAGGGCATCCGCGGCGTCGAGTTTGTTGCCATCAACACCGATGCTCAGGCACTCGCGATCTCTGATGCCGATATCAAGGTGCACATCGGCACCGACCTTACCCGCGGCCTGGGCGCCGGCGCCAACCCCGAGGTTGGCCGCAAGGCTGCCGATGAGTCCCGCGACGACATTGCCGAGGCGCTCGCTGGCGCTGACATGGTGTTCATCACCTGCGGCGAGGGCGGTGGCACCGGTACCGGCGCTGCTCCCATCGTTGCCGATATCGCGATGAACGAGGTCGGTGCGCTGACCGTCGCCGTCGTGACCAAGCCCTTCACCTTCGAGGGCCGCAAGCGCAAGAAGAGCGCCGAGGAGGGCATTAAGACCCTCTCCGATTGCGTCGACACCATGATCGTCATCCCTAACGATAAGCTGCTCGACATCGCCGAGAAGAAGACCACCATGCTCGAGGCCTTCGCGATTGCCGATGGCGTCCTTTCCCAGGGCACCCAGGGCATCACCGACCTCATCACCGTCCCCGGTATCATCAACTTGGACTTCGCCGATGTTAAGACCATCATGAAGCAGGCCGGTACCGCCATGATGGGTATCGGTACCTCTTCTGGGGATACCCGTGCCGTCGACGCTGCCCAGCAGGCCATCTCCAGCCCGCTGCTCGAGAGCTCCATCGATGGCGCCACGCGCGTGCTGCTCTCCATCGCCGGTTCCAAGGACCTGGGCATCCAGGAGATCAGCGACGCCGCCGACGTTGTCGCCAACGCCGTCGACCCCGAGGCCAACATCATCTTCGGTACCGTTGTCGACGAGTCCCTGGGCGATCAGGTGCGTATCACCGTCATCGCTACGGGCTTCTCCGACTCCAACGTCAACCGTCAGGACGAGCTCTTTGCTGCTCAGCAGTCTCAGAGCAAGGCCGCTGCCTCCGCTGAGCCGCAGCGCACCGCTCCTGCCACGAGCCCGGCTCAGGCCGCTCCGACCCGCAACGTCGGTGGCACCGAGCTTCCTAACTTCGGCAACGATCAGTTCGAGCTTCCCGACTTCCTGAAGCGCGGTAGCTTCTAAGTCGTTCTTTGCATTGTTGTGCACAGGGGCGTGTCCGTATGGACGCGCCCTTTTTATTTCGACTTTGTAAACTAGAACCTCCAATCTCTTTACGTTCCCTTTACGATTGCCTCCAGCGCAGCAGGTATCCTTTTAGAGAAGTATGACAGCCGTATAAACGCGGGCTGTAGCGGCGATGCCGCGGTACTTGTGTTATTAGGAGGCTTTAGTATGGCAGCACGTGCGGACAACGTTTCGCGTGTCGACCATGATGGAGTTACGTTGGTGGAGGGCGCGACATCCGATGTTCGCTTTGCCTTCACCGAGCGCGCCGGTGGCGTTTCCGAAGATGCGTACTCCTCACTCAACTTGGGCTCGCATGTTGGCGATGACCCCTTTGCTGTTCAAGAAAATCGTCGTCGTGCGCTCGAAGCTATGGGTGCCGCCGAGTGCGAGCACAACCTGCTCGTTCCCAATCAGGTCCATGGTGATCATATCGTTGCGGTGACCTCGAACGGCGCCGATGACCTTGAGGACGTTCGCGAGCAGATTGCCGAGGGCTGTGATGCCATCGTCTGCACGGCGCATAACGTGCCCGTGCTGCTCTGCTTTGCCGACTGCGTTCCCGTGGTGCTGGTGGCCCCTGGCGGATTTGCCGTGGTGCACTCCGGTTGGAAGGGCACGATTGCACGTATTTCCGCCAAGGCGTGCCAGGCGCTTTGCGATGCTGCCGGCTGCGATGCGAGCAACGTTTCCGCCTATATCGGCCCCCATATCTTGGGTGACGAATATGAGGTATCCCAGGAACTCATGGATCGCTTTGCCGCCGAGTTCTCTTGCATCGATGCGAGTGCCTCTCGCATGCTCGATCTTTCTGCTGCCATTCGCGAGGCGCTGGTAGATGTCGGTGTCGACGCGGATAATATCGTGGATACCCAGCTTTCGACTGTGCGTCAGAACGACCGCTTTTATTCCTACCGTAACGAGGACGGCACCTGTGGGCGCCATGCTGCGATCGGCGTGATGCTATGAGAAAGATCGTATCGGTCCTGAGCGCCGCTGTGCTTACGCTTACGCTGTGCGCCTGTTCTTCGGGATCTTCTACCTCTTCCATTACCGTCGCCGGCTCCACGACCTGCCTTCCTATCGCCGAGATTGCGGCCGAGGGCTTTAAGGAGGAGACCGGCATCGACGTGCTCGTTTCCGGTTTGGGTTCTTCCGCTGGCATCGAGGCCGTCAGCGCCGGCACAGCCGATATCGCCAGCTCCTCCCGTGGACTCAATGCCGACGAACAGGATCTGGGCCTGACTCCCATCGTCATTGCCCACGACGGTATCGCGGTCATCGTGAACGACGATAACCCGGTCGATAACCTCTCGACCGAGCAGCTCCGCGATATTTACGCCGGCAAGATCACCAACTGGAAAGAAGTCGGTGGCGAGGACCTGAGGATCCAGGTCATCAATCGAGATGAGGCGTCCGGCACGCGTGAGGCCTTCCGCACCATCGTGATGGACGGCACCCCGTTCGATCGCCGCTCGGCCGTTCTTTCGGGCACGGGCCAGGTGCGCGACGTGGTATCTCGTTCGCGCGGTGCCATTGGCTACATTTCGCTGGGCTTCGTCGATAGCCTCAACGCCAAGACCTCGGTCAAGGCCGTCTCGGTCAATCATGTTGAGGCGTCCGAGAAGACGGTCGCGAGCGGCGGCTATCCCATCTCACGCGACCTTTACTTCTTTGTGAAGGGTGCGCCTTCGCAGCAGGCGCAGGATTACATCGACTATGTGACGTCCGAAAAGATGGACAAGCAGATTCGCGAGGCGGGCTTTATTCCCGTCACCAACGACGAGAAGGGGAGTGAGTAGCATGGAAGCACAGGAAAACTCCCAGACTGAGCAGAATGTTCAGACGCCCAAGAAGCGCGAGCTGGCGCTCGTATCGCACAGTACCTATATCAAGGAGAAGGCGCTGCAGTGGATCTTCTTTGCCTGCGCGTTCTTGGCGGTCGTTACCGTCATCCTGATTTTTGTCTTTACCACGTACTCGGCGCTGCCCGTCTTTACTGACATCGGTCTGGCGGACTTCTTTAGCTTTACGTGGGCGCCTTCCGAGGGCCACTACGGCATCTTGTCGCTGCTTGCCGGCTCGGGTCTGGTGACCGTCGGTGCGCTCGCCATGGGCGTGCCGCTGGGCGTGGGTACGGCCGTTTACCTGGCCGAGATTGCCAGCAAGCGCGTGCGCAAGCTCATCAGCCCCGCCGTTGACCTGCTGGCGGGCATACCCTCCATCATCTACGGCTTCTTTGGCATGATCATCATCCGCCCGTTTATCGCACAACTGACCGGCGGCCTTGGTTTTGGTGCGCTGACGGCGTGGTTTGTGCTCGCCATCATGATCGTCCCTACCATCACCACGCTCACCATCGATGCTCTCAATTCCATTCCCATGGGCATTCGCGAGGCATCGTATGCCATGGGCGCCACCAAGTGGCAGACCATCTATAAGGTCGTGCTACCTGCCGCCAAACTGGGTATCGTTGATGCCATCGTGCTGGGTATGGGTCGTGCCATCGGTGAGACCATGGCCGTGCTCATGGTCGTGGGTAACGCTCCGGTTATTCCCGACAGCATTGCGAGCCCCATCTCGACGCTCACGAGCCAGATCGCGCTCGACATGAGCTATTCCTCGGGCCTGCACCGCTCGGCTCTGTTCGGCATGGGCGTGGTCCTGTTTATCATCTCCGCCATGCTGGTGGGCATCGTCCGTCTGATTTCCAAGAAGAAGAGGGGGTAGGCTATGTCCGATTCCGTTGACACGACGGTCGATACGACCTCGTCGCGCGAGCGCATCAAGCGTGCCCTTTCCCACGGTAAGAAGGGCCGTATCAACAAGGACCTGTCAAACAAGATCATGCTTGGCGTGTTCCGCGCCGCGGCCTACATCACCACGCTTGTGCTGGTCGCTATCATCGCCTACGTGGTTGTTAATGGCTTACCGCATATTTCGCTCGACTTTATCTTCGGTTGGCCCCAGGGTGTCAACGCCGAGGGCGGCATTTGGCCTACGATCGTCTCGACCGTCTACGTGACGGCGCTCGCCATGCTTATCTGCACGCCGATCGCTGTGCTGGCAGCCGTCTATCTGGCCGAGTACGCCAAGCAGGGCAAGGTCGTCGAGCTCATTCGCTACGCTGCTGACGCTTTGGCCTCGGTGCCCTCCATCGTTATGGGCCTGTTTGGCTACGCCTTGTTTGTCGAGGCTATGGGCCTGGGCCTTTCGATGGTCTCGGCCGCTCTGGCGCTCGCGCTCTTGATGCTTCCCATCGTCATGCGCACCACCGAAGAAGCCATTCGCGCCGTTCCGCGCTATATCCGTTGGGGCGCGTACGGCCTGGGCGCTACCAAGTGGCAGGTCGTCTCCAAGATCGTGCTTCCTTCGGCCTTTGGCCGCATTGCCACGGGCATCGTCCTTGCCATCGGCCGTGCCATCGGCGAGACCGCCGTGGTGCTCTACACCATGGGCCAGGCCATCAATCTACCTATTTCGCCGCTCGATTCCGGTCGTCCCATGACCGTTCACCTGTACCTGCTTGCCAACGACGGCATCAACATGAACGCAGCCTACGGCACCGCGCTCTTGCTGATGGTGATCATTTTGGCCTTCAACCTGTTTGCGCGCTTCCTGTCGCGCAAGCGTCGCTAGTTAAGGAGTCCCATGTCCGTTTATCAGTCCGCTCCCGCGTTGGAGCAAGCGGCCATTACGGCCAAGGATTTCAACTTTTGGTACGGTGACTTTCATGCGCTGACGGGGCTTGACCTCAACATCGCCAAAAACGCCATCACCTCCTTCATTGGCCCTTCGGGCTGCGGCAAGTCGACGTTTTTGCGCTGCATCAACCGCATGAATGACCTGATCGAGGGCACGCGCGTCGAGGGCACCATGACGCTCGACGGCAACGATATCTATGCCGAGGGTGTCGATCCGGTCGATCTCCGTCGTCGCGTGGGCATGATCTTTCAGCAGCCCAACCCGTTTCCCAAATCCATCTACGAGAATGTCGCCTTTGGCCCTCGTCTGCAGGGCGTGACTAGCAAAAGCGACCTCGATGACATCGTGGAAGAATCGCTCAAGCGCGCCAACCTCTGGAAAGAGGTATCCAATCAGCTCAACAAGGATGGTTTGGCGCTCTCGGGCGGTCAGCAGCAGCGTCTGTGCATCGCGCGCGTGCTTGCGGTGCAACCCGATGTCCTCCTGATGGACGAGCCCTGCTCCGCCATCGACCCCACTTCCGTCTCTAAGGTCGAGGATCTGATGGCCGAGCTGGCGCCCGAGATGACGATTATCATCGTCACGCATTCAATGCAGCAAGCAGCTCGTATCAGCGACTACACCGCATTCTTCTTGCAGGAAGTTGCCGGCGAGCCCGCCACACTCATCGAGTATGGTCAAACCGACGCGATCTTCACCAGCCCGGTGGACTCGCGGACGGAAGACTATATCACCGGCCGCTTTGGCTGATCGGTGCGACTAGTCCCAAGCCGATCGGACCTGGACCGGTGCGTATTCACTGTGCGGGCGGCATGACCGCACCCAACTGATTGGAGTGAACCATGCGCAAACTGTTTTCCCGTCAGCTCATCGAGGCCCGCCACGAGATGCTGAGCATCTACGAGGCCGTCGATCTGGCCCTCCACGATGCCGTGAAGGCCTATGTGACCGACGACCGCAAGCTCGCCATCAAGACCAAGAATCGCACGCTTTCGATTGACGCGCGCTGCGCCAACCTGGAGGCCGTCTGCTACAACCTGATCGCCACGCAGTCACCGGTCGCCTCCGACTTCCGCCTGCTTCAGACGATCATCTACGTCGACTTTAACCTGCAGCGCATGACCGATAAGGTCCGTCAGATCTGCCGCGCCACGCGTCATATGATCAAGGCTGACATCTCGCTGCCCAAGGAGCTTGTCGGCACGGTCGAGGCCGAGGCTGAGGCCGTCTACCAGGTGCTGGGCTCTTCGCTTTCTGCGCTCGTCACCAATGACATGTCCATCATCTGCAACCTGGCCGTCGAGGACGAGCCGGTGCATGCGGCGTACGAGAAGTTCTTCCGCACCTTTAACCGTATGGATACGGGCGACTTTATGGACGACGACAGCAACTATGACGACCTGCGCCGCGCCATCATGGTTTCGCGCTACCTCGATCGCATCGCTTCGATTTCCATCGATGCCGCTTGCCGTCTGACCTTCCTGTTGACTGGTCAGCGCATGAATGCCGGCGATATCGCCCGCACTGATGAGGATGAGCTCGAGAGCATGCGTGTGCCTTCGGGCGAGGGTGTTATCATGAGGCCCGCCGTCGACGCGCGCTACGTTGCCAAGGTGCCCGTTAACGAGGTCAGCGAGGGTCTTCGCTACCTGCTCGATCATCTTGAGGACGAGGACGATGGCGAGGACGACGAGGAGTAAGTAACCCCGTTCGTCGAAAGATTGTAAATACCTAAGTGAGCGCGGCCTTGCACATGCGGGGCCGCGCTCTTGCGTTAGCATGGGACTACTTGTTTGGCTGTCAGCGGAGGCGATTAGCAATGGATAACTATTTGGACTTGATGCGCGCTCGCCGCGAGCAGATTCTTGAACGTTTTTATGCGGCGCTCGATCGCGCAGGCCGTCCCCACGACGCCGCGCGCCTCATTGCCGTGTCCAAGACCGTTGGTGTCGATGAGACCGTTGCCGCCATCCAGGCGGGGTATCGCCATTTTGCCGAGAATCGCCCGCAGGAGCTGGTTCGCAAGCTCACGGGTCTGGCGGAGCATCCGGAGCTGCCCGAGGTGCGCTTCGATATGATCGGCAACCTGCAGACCAATAAGATCAATGCGGTGCTGGGCTCAGCCGAGCTGATTCACTCGGTGGGTTCGCTGCATCTGGCGCAGGCGATCTCGAGCCGTGCTGTCCGCAAGATTGAGGCAGGCGAGCTCGCCAGCCCCCAGCGTGTGCTCATTGAGGTCAATGTGAGTGGTGAGGAGTCGAAGGGAGGCTTTTCGCCCGATGAGATTCGCGCCGCCGCGGGTGAGCTTGCGGAACTTGAGGGAATTTGCGTACAGGGGCTTATGACTATGGCGCCCCGGGGGAATAAGGATGTGGCACGCCGCACCTTTGCGGGGCTTCGTGAGCTGAGGGATGAGCTGGAGGCGGCGCATCCCGATTTGAACCTGCCCGAGCTTTCCTGCGGCATGAGCGAGGACTTTGAGTCTGCCCTTGAGGAGGGCTCTACGCTCGTTCGCCTGGGCAGGGTAGTATTTAGCCCGGAGTTTGCAGTAAAATAAGGCTCTGAAGTGCGCACTGATTATCGGGGCGCCTGCACTAAACCGCGAGAGGACACAACCATGGGCTTCCTTGACGAGATTAAAAATAAGATGCACCTGGGCGGCCAGCAGGGTTACGACCAGGGTTATGGCCAGGACGACGACTACGGCTACGATGACGGCTATGACGATAGTTATCAGGGCAACGGCTACAGCGGTGCTTCGGGCGAGGGCTTCTACACCCAAGACGAGCCGAGCAACGGCCTGCTTGGTCAGACGCGCCGCGGTGAAGCTGAGTCGGTTGCCGTGTATACGCGCTCCGGTCAGCTGGTCGGCGATGACTCCCGCCATGCCACGACGTATAATCCGCCTTCGCGCTCGCAGGACAGTGTTGCGAGCGGTTATCGTCCTGGTGCCTATGACACGCCGTCGAGCTACGCCGAGAACACCCGTGCCCGTGCCGCCGCTGCGCCCGCGCCTGCACCGAGCGATGCCTCGGCCTATGCGAGCAATATCATCAACGCCACACCGCAGCTGCCGGCCTATGTCCTGCGCCCCGAGAGCTATGACGACGTGGAGACCGTGGTGCGCCGCGTTCGCACCAAGCAGCCTGTCGCACTGATTTTTGTGGGCGTACGCACCGAAGTTGCCAAGCGCGTCTTGGACTTCTCTTACGGCTTTGCCTGCGGTCTGGGTGCCACGGTCAAGGAGGTGGGCGACCGCGTGTTCATGGTGCTGCCCGCCGGTTGCGAGGTCAAAGATTCCGATCTCAAGAAGCTTCGTGCCGACGGCTACCTTAAGTAAAGACAAGACGAGGAGATTCCCATCAACATCTACACTGTCGTCCAGCTGGTCAACACGCTGTTCAACTTCTATTCCACGCTCATTGTCGTCTACTGCTTTATGACGTGGATTCCCATGAAGCAGGGTGGTTTGCTTCAGGATATTGCCGCGGTGCTTGATAGCGTGTGCGGTCCGTGGCTCAACCTGTTCCGTCGTTTCATCCCGCCGATGGGCGGTATCGATTTTTCGCCGGTCGTTGCGATTATTGCGTTGCAGTTGGTGCAGAGGCTGGTTCTGCAGCTTCTTATAGGTATACTCGTGTAGAACTGACTTAGTAACTTACGTCGGGCGTGTAGCGCCGAGGCGATGAAAAAGGAGACTTGTTATGGCTATTACCCCTGCAGACATCCAGGCTCAGACTTTCTCTGAGGCCAAGCGTGGCTACGATCCTGCCGAGGTCGACGTCTTCTTGGAGACGCTGTCCTCCGAGGTTGACGCTATGCTCGCTAAGATCGTTGACCTTAAGGGTCGTCTGACTGCTACCGAGCAGCAGCTTGCCGATGCACAGGCTCAGCTTGCCCAGGCTCAGGATACCGCCGACCAGGCCGTTCCTGCCGCCCCCGTGGCTGCTCCCGCCCCTGACTTCTCCGCTCAGGAGCGCCAGATTTCCGCCGCCCTGATCGCTGCCCAGCAGACCGCTGAGACCATCGTCAACGATGCCAACGAGAACGCTGAGCGTATCCGCAACGAGGCTGACGCCAAGGCCCGCGAGGTTATCCGCCAGGCTCTGACCGAGAAGCAGGCCGAGCTCGAGGAGATCGATCGTCTCAAAGCTTCCCGTGAGGAGTTCAAGGCCGAGTATCTCAAGCTCATCCAGCACTTTATGGACGATGCCCAGAACTCCTTCCCGGCCGATCTGATGGCCTCTACGCCGGTCGGTTCTGCCGCTTCTCCTGCGGTGACTGTTCCCGCCGAGCCGCTGCCCGTCGCTGACCCGGTTGTCCCCGTGGCCGATCCCTTCGCCCCGATCGACAATTTCGCTGCCGACGACCTGGACTAACATTCGGCCTACAATTTAGTGCCTCGAAAGGACCCGCAGCTTGCGGGTCCTTTTTTATGACTGTGCAAGGGCGCGCAACATAAAAAACCGAGCCCTGCACATGGTGGCGCAGAACTCGGCGAACGGGTGAGCGGTCAAGGGTAGGTTTTAAGGCATGTCCCAAAAATCTACTTGAGGAGGAAGTCGGAGAGGGGAATGGTGCGTGCCTCGCGATGCTCGGGATCGGCGATGTGGTCGGCGGGATAGCCACAGACGAGCATGTGATAGGGATAGACGCCCTTGGACAGATTGAACTGCTCCTGTGCCACCTCAGGCTTGAAATGGCACACCCAGCACGTTCCCAGGCCCTGCTCGGTGGCCTCCATCATCATCTGATCACACACGATGGACGTATCGATTTCGCTGGAATTCATCTGGTCATACGGGCGCACCCAAGCATCATCGGTAACGCTGCAAATAAGGAAAACAAGCGGAGCCCCAAAGATAGACCCATCACGAGCAAACCGAGGCTGACAAGCAGCAGCCTTCTCCAGAAGCTCAGGCGTATCCAACACCATCACACGGGTTGGATGGTTATTACAAGCAGAAGGAGCAATACGCCCAGCCTCAACAATGGCATCCACGACCGACTGCTCAACGGAACGCGCCTCATACTCACGACAAGAATACCGACAACGTGCCAAATCCAAATAAGACATACGAGCCCTCCAAAGTTAATAAAACCAAGCCAAACACAAGGGTACCCAAAGCCCCATTCAGCCTAACGCCCATTGTAGAACGAAAATGCAATTATCTAAGATTGAGAAAAACGGTATTGTATGTGTCGTTGTAAATGGTAATGAGTCAGACAGGATGAAGCGATTGATATGTTGACTCGTTGAATTGCAGTATGAGGAGAAAGAATAATGGATAAATCAAAAAAGAAAGAACTCGTGTCCGAATGGAAAGAACGTCATCCAGTGATGGGTGTATTTTGTGTTAAGTGCATTGCAACTGGAGAGCAATTCTTTGATAGCTCTCGTGATGGTAGTACATGGTTTAACCGTCATGGCTTTGAGTTAAAAAGCGGCAATCATAGAAATAAGAGATTGCAAGAACTTTGGAATACCTATGGTGAAAAAGAGTTCGAATTTTTCACTGTCTGTGAACTGGAATACGAAAATATGTCGGATGTAAAAGCGAGCGATTTAAAGGATTTACTGGAGCTGTGTTTCCTTGAAAATCCATCAGCAAGAAAATTGTAAGAAGTGACCAATAGGGTATTAACGGCCCCGTCAACAGCGTCTACAGCGCGCCCAACCCATCAGCCAAAGTTCCAATGGTGATACGTAAGGCGAAGGCCCGGCACCTATTTACTATCGAACGACTCTGCCGTGCAGCCGGAGTGAGAAAGCAAATAGGTGCCGGGCCTTCGCCGATGGGACGCGTATCCCCAATTAACTGTTCTTCATGACAATCGAATCCACGACATCGGCCACATTCTCACAGCAGTCAGCGCAGTACTCCAGGAAGGCGTACACGTCACGCCAGGCGATGACCTCGAGCGGGTCCTTGCCGTTAACGTGCAGGTTGCGCATGGCGTTGATATAGAGCTCGTCGGCTTCGGACTCGATGGTGTTGATCTGGATGACGAGTTCGCGCAGGGTCTTGGACTTGCGGTAGTTGGGCAGCTCGACCATCAGGTCTTTCATGGCGCGGCAGGCGTCAGTCACCTTGTGGGCGATGACGATGGCGTCGGGATGGATGCTCTGGATGTTGGTGAAGTAGACGCGCTGCACGACGCCCTCAATACGGTCGAGCACGGTGTCGAGCGCGCAGCTCATCAGATCCAGATCCTCGCGCTCGAGCGGGGTGATAAAGGCGGTGAGCAGGGCGTCTTCGAGCTCGTGGTGCTTCTTGTCTGCCGCATGCTCAATCGCATGCATCTTATTGAGCATGTCGTGAATCTGCGCGGGATCGAAGTTCTCAAAAATCTTGGTGAGCAGCTCTGCGGCCTGGACGGCGAGGTCGGCGCAAGCGACGTAGTTGTCAAAGTAGAACGAATCGGGTTTCTTTGCCATGGGTGGGTCCTTTCGAGGCGAAGACGGGTGGGCGAAGTGTTGCGGTCCGAATGGACGTTCGGTTTGATTAGAGGAACATCATGAACAGCTTGGCCATGACAAAGCTGATGAGTCCGCAGGCGGGGAAGGTGAAGAACCAGGTGAACATCATGTCCTTGACGACTCCGAAGTTGATGGCCGAGAGGCGCTTGACGGCACCGACGCCCATGATGGCGCAGGTCTTGATGTGTGTGGAGGACACGGGGATGCCGGTAAGGGTGGCAAGCAGCAGGTTCGCGGCGCCCGCGAGGTCGGCGGAGAAGCCCTGATACTTCTCGAGCTTAACCATGCTCTGGCCGACGGACTTGATGATGCGCTCACCGCCCACGCTGGTACCGATACCCATAGTGGCCGAGCACAGCAGCATAATCCAGATGGGGATGCCGGCATCGCCGACGCTGGTCTGGCCGTTTGCGAAGGCCACGCCTAAAAAGAGCACGCCGATGAACTTCTGTCCATCCTGCGCGCCGTGCATAAAGCTCATGGCCGCAGCGCTCGCGATCTGAGCGTATTTAAAGAAGACATTGGCACGTCGCCTGTTGGCGGCGGCGAAAAGAATCGAGACGAGTTTGCACAGGACCCAGCCCATGACAAAGCCCAGGCCGATGGAGAGCGCCAGGCCGTAGATGACCTTCATCCACTCGTGGACGTTGACGCTGCTCGCGCCGCCGAGGGCGATAGCGGCACCGGTCAGGCCGGCGATAAGGCTGTGGCTTTGCGAGGTGGGGATGCCAAAACGCGACGCTGTGGCGCCGTAGACGACGATGGAGAACAGGGCCGCGCACAGGCAGGCGAGCGCCATGGTGCTGTTTCCGCCAAAGTCGACGATATGCGAGATGGTATTGGCGACGCTCGCATTAAAGTGCGTCATGATGAGCACACCGAGGAAGTTGAATGCGGCGCTCATGAGAATGGCGGCGCGGGCGGGCATGCAACGCGTAGTGACGCAGGTCGCGATGGCGTTGGGCGCGTCGGTCCATCCATTGACGAAGATGGCGCCGAGCGCGAGGATCACGGTGACGGCAAGGACTGGGTTCGACACAATTTGGCCGAGGAAGGTTGAGAACGTTACGTCCATATATGGGCTTTCTCGAAGTTTGCAGGCACGTTACAAAAACATGATAAATCGTATCACCTCCTGCGGGTTTCTTTACCGAGTTCTGATGGGAGAAGTGAATTTTTTGGCACTAATATTGAATATTAGCCCTGTTGACCGCGGGTGTTCTTTTTGCTAACACACCATGAGGACACGTGTGCGTGCCCCAACATCCCAAAACCACAGTCTGTTCGCTTTACAATATGCAAACATGCGTTCGATAATAGGAGGCATGGAATATCGACAGACAGATGGCAAAACTCGGCGCGTGCACAAGCAGTATGTGGACGTCGTGGCTCGCATCCTCGCGGGCGGACAGGTCGTGCCGGTCACCGTCTGCTGGGTCGACGGTCGTTGCTTTACGATTGACGAAATTATCTCGACCACCGGGTTTGGCCTGATGGTCCACGGCATCCGTACGGCAACCTATAAGGTGCGTTTTGGCGGGCACGCGACCGAGTTGTATCTGGAGGACCAGACGCGTGAACGACCAGATGGCTCGCAGGCCCATCTGATGCGTTGGTGGGTGTGGGCATTCGACCGTACGCTCGAGGGCGAGCGCCGTAGGTAAGGACGTACGGCATTCGGGTACAATGACAGGAATCTTGTCACCTACGGCGCTGTCGCGGCGCTTTTGAAAGGACGAACCTATGAACGATATCCAGGGCTATCAGAACGGCCCCGTCGAGACCGGCGCAAGCCGTGCCAAGGAGATGTCGCCGCGCGCGTACAATCTCGCCATGTCTGCCCTGATCTTCTTGGGCTTTTGCGCCATGGGTGCCGGCGCCTACTTTACGAGCACCATGTCGTTTGCGCGCATGATGATGAACGGCGCCGCCTTGCCGCTGGTCTTTGGCTCGTTTATTTTGACCATCGTCGGCATGGTCATGATGTCGGCCGCCGCCAGCAAGCAGTCCGTGGGCCTGTCCCTTGTGGGCTCCGTAATCTTTGCGAGTACCTTTGGCCTGACCGCGTCGTTTGGCCTTGCCAACTACGACCTGCCCACCATCAACACTGCCTTTATCGCCACGGCCGCCATCACCTTTGTCTTTGGCGCCTTGGGCGTGACGTTCCCCAAGTTTTTCCAGCGCGTATATGGCATCGGTTTTGGCATTCTGCTCGCCACTATTCTGGTTGAGATCGTGCTGATGTTCATGGGTGTCTCGCAGACCATCACCGACCTGATCGTGATCGTGGTGTTTGCCGGCTTTATTGGCTACGACACCTATGTTGCCACGACGGTGCCGCCTACGCTGCCCAACGCCGTGCTCATGGCGTCCAATCTATTCGTGGACATTATCAACGTGTTCTTGCGCATCCTGAACATCCTTGGCCGTCGCGACTAGTGGCGAATTGCGGCGGTGCTTGCCGTGCGTGTAAATCGATGCGAAAGGCGGTCCTTCGGGGCCGTCTTTTTTGTACGCTGCGGGGTATCATGGATGGGAAAAGCCGATAGCGGCAGAGACCGAGAAAGGTGACCACGTATGGCAGACGTCGACAACAGGAACCGTAACCGCAGGTCCAACCGAGCGGGTCAGCCCAATCCCAAGCGCGAGGCCCGTGCCAAGACCGCCGAGCGTCACGTGTCAACTGTGTCCGAAGCGTGCGCCAAGGATATCGAGCGTTCGCTTGCCGGCGTGTGCGAGTTCGATGGTATGCCTGCCGGTTTTGTCGCGGCGATGAAGGCCAAGGCCCAAGCGGCCGACGCTGTCGAGGAACAGGTTGCCGAGGAGTCTGAGGCCGCCGAGGCCGAGACCGCTGAGGTTGCGTCCGCCGAGACCGAGGTTACGGCCGAGCCTGCACCCGCAGAGGAGGCCACGGAGACCGAGTCCGCGCCTGCCGCCGAGGAGCCCGCTCCGGTCCTGCCCGAGGTCACCGTGCTCGACGCCTCTGCCACGCAGGCCATTCTGGATAACGGCCGAGGCTACGCGCAATTCTGCGACATGGCCGTGCTCGCCTTTGCCTCGTTCACCAACCCGGGCGGCGGCTACATCCAGGGCTATCTGGGTCAGGAGGCCACGCTCTGTGCCGATTCGTACCTGTACAACGTGCTCGATAAACAGCGCAAATGGTACGGCGAGAACCGTCGCCGCAACATCAACTGCGAGCTTTACCGCAACCGTGCGCTGGTGGTGCCTGCGGTGCGCTTCGACCGCAACCACGTGCATGCGTATGCCGACGTGATCGTGGCCGCCGCGCCCAACGCCAAGCGCGCTCGCCAGGAGTATCGCGTGGGTGACGATGCCCTGCTGGACGCCCTGCGCGATCGCATCCGCTTTGTGCTTGCCATCTGCGACGAGCTGGGTCGCGAGAAGCTCGTGCTGGGCGCTTGGGGCTGCGACAACAACGGCTTTGACGCCGAGGCCGTGGCCGAGCTCTTCCGCAAGGAGCTCGCGTCGGGCGACTTTAAGGTCAAGCAGGTCTTCTTTGCCGTGCCCTCTACGCGCTGGGACGAGGATTTTGCCAAGTTCGAGCACGTGCTGGCAAACTTCCCCGAGCGCAACGAGGAATCCTATGCCCAGGTTGCCGCTCGCGCTGCGGCTGCTCGCGCCGCCGAGCAGGCCCAGGCTGCTGCCGAGGACGATGAGGACGAGGACGATTGGCGCAAGTACCTGTAATCGGTACGTGCCGGCAGATAGGTCGAGCCGGCGGGAGGGCTGCTCCCGTCGGCTTTTTACTAAAGGAAGGGCTTACGATGAAAAACGTTCTGTGCTTTGGCGACAGCAATACCTATGGCTACGATCCGGCAGGTATGCGCGACGGCACCGCGGTGCGCTATGCACACGATGTGCGCTGGTGCGGCGTGGCCCAGCACGACCTGGGCGAGGGCTGGCACGTGATTGAGGAAGGCCTAAACGGCCGCACGACGGTGCGCGACGACATGTGCCATCTGGACACCAATCTCAACGGCATCCGCGCGTTGCCGATGCTGCTCGAGTCTCATAAGCCGCTGGATGCGATCGTGATTATGCTGGGCACCAACGACTGCAAGACGGTCTTTAGCGTGGGGGCTGCCGATATCGCTGACGGTGCCATGGCGCTGATTCGCGCTGTCCGCGCGTTTCCGTGGACCGACGCTGCGCCTTGTCCGCGCATTCTGCTGATGGCTCCTATCAAGATCAAGCCGCAGATCGCCGATGTGTATATGACCGACTTTGACGAGCATTCCGTCGAGGCCTCGGAGCATTTTGGCGAGTACTACGCGCATGTGGCTGAGCAGTTTGGCTGCGACTTTTTGAATGCTGCCGACTTTGCCGAGCCGGGCGATATCGACTATCTGCATATGATGCCCGAAAGCCACGAGAGCTTGGGCCACGCCGTGGCAGCCAAGCTCCAAGAGATGCTCGGAGCGTAGCGCGACCCAAAGCAGTGCAAAAGTTCCCCTTGCGGCGGTTTGTGTCGTTGGTTTGTCTTGATCTGTAACAGCTGTAAGGCCGAAAACGGGCTAGATGATACAGATTGAGATTATTTA
The DNA here is from genome assembly GCA_902494765.1 of uncultured Collinsella sp. Classification (GTDB taxonomy): domain Bacteria; phylum Actinomycetota; class Coriobacteriia; order Coriobacteriales; family Coriobacteriaceae; genus Collinsella. Next base: position 23,737 of record CABUUK010000005.1, on the reverse strand, counting down.
GGTCGATATCGGTCGTTTGTCTCGATCTGTAACATCTAGGGTCGATTTTGCCGAGTTACTGTTACAGATCGAGATTTCCTTCTCAGCGGAATTTGAATGTCTCAATCTGTAACAGGTGGGCCGAAAAATGGACTCTAACTGTTACAGATCGAGATGTTTGTGGGAACCGCCACAAAGGTGCCTGTCCCCTTTGCGGTGGTTTTGGGCTGCGAATCTTAATACTGCCATATGTGATTGACGGGGCCGGAGCCTTTGCCCATATCAAAGCCTGCGGCCAGAGCGCCCGTTAGGTAGGCCTTGCCGGCGTTGACGGCATCGGCAAGATCCATGCCCTGGGCCAGCGCGCAGGCGATGGCGGACGAGAGCGTGCAGCCGGTGCCGTGCGTGTTGTCGGTCTCGATACGCTTGTGACGGAACCACGTGGTGAGCGGATCGCCCAGATGGTTGCCCTCGTCATCGAGCGGCGCGGGCTCTGCTAGCACATCGTTGGCCTCGTTGACAAAATGCCCGCCCTTAACGAGGGACGCGCAGCCAAAGCGACGGGTGAGAAGCATGGCGGCATTTTGCTGCGTGCGCTCGGAATCGACCTCGTAATCGAGCAGTGCCATGGCCTCGGGAATATTGGGCGTGATGACGGTCGCCAGTGGGAACAGGCGACGGGTAAGCGCTTCGGCGGCGTCCTCTGCGATCAGGCGAGCGCCCGAGGTGGCGACCATGACGGGGTCGACGACGATATTTTGTGCGTCCCAGGCACTCAGGCGGTCGGCGATAACCTCGATAATCTCGGCAGAGGAGACCATGCCGATCTTGACGGCGCTGGGTCGAATATCGTCAAAAACGGCATCGATCTGCGCCGCGACAATGTCCGGGGAGATATTCTGCACGGCGGTGACGCCGAGCGTGTTTTGTGCGGTGATGGCTGTGATGGCCGTCTCGGCATACAGGCGGTGCGCCGTGATGGTCTTGATGTCGGCCTGAATGCCGGCACCACCGCTGGAATCGGATCCTGCGATGGATAGAACGGCGGGTACCTTACTGCGATCCATGTTCGCTCCCTTGATCGGTCGGATTCAAATGGGTCTTCTGTCTGCATTATAAAGATGCCCGGGCCGGCTGTATGCCGATCCCGGGCGGGCGGTGCAATCTTTACGTAAATGCAAGCAAATGTTCACACGTCAACAATTGACAGGCACCAGCTCGCCGACAGAAGCGGCCGCGGCGACAGGCTAGTCCTCCATGCCGAGGTCGATCGTGGTGCCCTCGAAGATCTTGTTGACGGTGCGGACGGCGCACATCTTGCCACACATGGTGCAAGTGCCCTCGGTGGCGGCGGGGGACTCCTCGTAGCGCTTCTTGCCCGTAACCGGGTCGAGCGCGCACTCCCACATGGCGTCCCAGTCAAGCTTGCGGCGTGCCTGGCCCATCTTGTCGTCCATGTCGCGGGCGTGGGGCACCTTTTTGGCGATGTCGGCGGCGTGTGCGGCGATCTTGGTGGCCATGAGGCCGTCGAGCACATCCTGGGCGTTGGGCAGGCATAGGTGCTCTGCCGGTGTCACGTAGCACAGGAAGTCGGCACCGGAGCTGGCGGAGATGGCGCCGCCGATGGCAGCGGTGATGTGGTCGTAACCCACGCCGATATCGGTCACCAGCGGCCCGAGCACATAGAACGGAGCATTGTGGCACAGGCGCTTCTGCAGTTTCATGTTGGCGGCGATCTCGTCGAGCGCCATGTGACCCGGGCCCTCGACCATGACCTGGACGCCGGCGGCCCAAGCGCGCTTGCACAGCTTGCCCAGCTCGATCATCTCAGCGGTCTCGGTGGCGTCGTTGGAGTCGTAGAGGCAGCCCGGGCGGCAGGAGTCGCCGAGTGAAATCGTCACGTCGTACTCGTGGCAAATCTCGAGCAACTCGTCGTAGAACTCATAGAATGGGTTCTCGTTACCGGTGACTTCCATCCAGCCAAACAGCAGTGAGCCGCCACGGCTCACGATGTTCATCAGGCGGCCGGTCTCCTTAAAGGTCTTGGTGACCGACTTGTTGATGCCGCAGTGGATGGTCATAAAGTCCACGCCGTCCTCGGCATGCGCGCGCACGACTTCGAACAGGTCGTCCTTGGTAAGCTTGACCAGCGGCTTTTCCATGTAGCCGATGGCGTCGTACATGGGGACGGTGCCTACCATGAGCGGCGTCTCGTCGATGAGCTGCTGGCGGAACTGGCGCGTCTTGCCCGAGTTGGAGAGGTCCATGATGGCGTCGGCGCCAAAGTCCTCGGCGATCTTGACCTTCTTCCATTCCTCGGCGGCATCGGCCTTGTCGCCCGAGATACCCAGGTTCACGTTGACCTTGGTGGACAAGCCCTCACCGACGCCAAAGGCGCGCATGCCTTTTTTGATGTGCACGATGTTGGCGGGAATGGCGATACGGCCGTCGGCCACGCGCTCGCGGATGTACTCGGGGTCGCGATGCTCGTGCTCGGCGACTTCCTTCATCTGCGGCGTGATCTGCCCGGCACGGGCGAAGTCGATTTGCGTGACGAGCTTGGGCTCGGTCTGTGTGCTCATTGGCACGGCTCCCTTCGTTGGCATTACCCATATCAGGTTTGCGGGTCAGGGCGGGCGCGCCCAGTCTCAGCCTGCCGTCTTGTCCTGCAAGCTCCCCGTTTATGTAATGGGCTCAAGTATAGCTCGAATGGGTACGATTGGCCTAACGAGCGTGCCTGTGGGGAGGCGTACATGGAAGACAAGCATCTATATCGAGAGACGCAATGGGATGTATCGGCCGAGGAAAGCCGTGCGCACCATGGGTTGGTCGCGATTGGTTTTGCGGTGCTTGCCGTGCTGGTGATTGCCTTTTGTATCTGGACGTTTGGTGGTCGCGGCGGCGCTGCATGGGAGTTCGAGGCTGATGACAGCCTACCGATTATGACGGTGAGGAGTACTGGCGGTAATGCCAATACGCTCGCCGTTCCGGGCGATTATTGGTACCCGCGCGATGAGTTTGTGCAGTTGCAACTGAGTGGTGGGTCCATTCCAGGTGAAGAAATCGAATGCGTGACGTTTGACGCGGCGCTCAAAACGCTCACGGTGAAGCTCAAAGATCAAGGAGATGCGCCCACGACCATGGATATCGCCCTGACGGAATGGCGTCTGGAACCTCCGTCGGGCGTTGCGGTATCCGACGTAGGGCACGTTAAGATTACCTACCAAGATGGCTCGACGAGCGAGATTGCAAAGGCCGATGGCTTGGCGGAGTAATGGGGTGTTTGGAAACGGCGGGCCTATTGTGCCTGCGCGTTCATGAAAACCAGGGTGTTTTTGTCTGAAAGCTCGGGGATGTGCCGATAGCCGATGTTGAATGCGGTAAGTTCGCTTGCATCCTCGAGCTTGTTTTCTGCCATCCACCGCACCATGGAGCCGCGCGCCTTTTTGCTGGCGGTCGACCGTTGGATGGGCTTCCCGTTGCGGATACCCTCGCCAAAGAGGCATGTGACGGCCGTGGCGTCGCCCGCGAGGTGGGGCAGAACGGTTTTGGCATACTCTACGCTGGCGAGGTTGACGATCGTGGTGTTTGAGCCTGCCGGGGCGATAGCCCGCGCGAGCTTGTCGCTCCAAAACGCGTAGAGGTCTCGGGCATCGTCAACGGCGAGCTTCGCGCCCATCTCCAGCCGATACGGTTCGACGGCATGAAAGGGACGAACGCACCCATAGAGGCCGGAGAGGATCCACAGATGGTCTTGCAGCCATGCGAGCTGCGTGGAATCCATCACCTCGGGTGCCATGCTCTGGTATTGAATGCCGTGATAGGACATGACGGCAGGGGAGAGGCGTCGGGCGAGTGCGGGATTGTCGAGATCGCCGCTTTTCAGGATGGGCCCGAACTCATGCAGTGTGTTGAGGCAAGGTCCCAGCAGTTTGTCACTCACGTTCCACAGCGCCTGCAGGCCGCCGCTGCCTTCATTCCGCTCGATATCTAGCAGTGCGCGGTGGAGGCGAGCCGTCTCGCGCACAAAGGGTGGGATGCCCAGGACTTCAAAAGCATCTTGGGCCGCGCGCATCTGCTTGGCGGGCGAAATGATGACCTGCAGCATGGACTCTCCTCTGCCAAAAAAGTTGCGGTGGAATACGGTCTGTTTTGGCCGTTTATGGGCCAGTTTAGTCCGTATTTCACCGCAACTGATGAAGGGTTGGTTAGGCTCGCTCGAGGAAGGCTTTGTAGCCGCGGTAGGCCTCGTAGATGTCGGCCTTGTTGGCGACCTCCCACAGGGCGTGCATGGACAGGACGGCAACACCGGAATCGATGACGTTCATGCCGTACTTGGCCATGATGTAGGCGATGGTGCCGCCGCCGCCCGCGTTGACGCGGCCGAGCTCACAGGTCTGGAAGTCCACGCCGGCCTCGTCCATGATGTCGCGGACGAGGGCCACATACTCGGCGTCGGCGTCGTTGGAACCGCCCTTGCCGCGGCTGCCCGTGTACTTGTTAAAGCACAGGCCGCGACCCATAAAGGCCGCGTTCTTGGTCTCGAACTTGCCGGCATAGCCCGGGTCGAAGCCGGCGGACACGTCAGAGGAGAGCATACGGCTGCGGGCGAGCGCGCGGCGCAGGGCCAGCGGGCTATCCTCGCCGGCGAGCGTCATGATCTCGGCGACGGTGTTCTCGAAGAAGCGACTTGTCATGCCGGTGGCACCCACGGAGCCAATCTCCTCCTTGTCGACGATGAGCGTGATGCTCGTGCGCTCGACATTGGCCACATTGATCTGGGCGAGCATGGAGGGGTAGGCGCAGACGCGGTCGTCGTGGCCATAGCCCAAAATCATGGAGCGGTCGAGGCCCATGTCGCGGGCGGGGCCGGCGGGCACGACCTCGATCTCGGCGGAGAGGAAGTCCTCCTCCTCGACGTCATACTGCTCCTTGAGGATGTCCAGGAACATCTGCTTGACGGGCTCCTTGGGGGCGTCCTTGTCGTCCTCATCGAACTTGACGGGACGGCCGCCCACGATCACGTCGAGGATCTCGGCGTCGACGGCGTCCTTGGCGGGCTTGGACATCTGCTCGCTCGAGAGGTGGATCAGCAGGTCGGAGATGGTAAAGACCGGATCGTCGACCTTGTCACCGATGTTGATGTCGACGGTGGTGCCGTCCTTTTTGCAGATGACGCCTACGAGTGCGAGCGGGGAGGCCACCCAGTGGTAGCTCTTGACGCCGCCATAGTAGTGCGTGTCGAGATAGGCCATGTCGCCGGCCTCGAAGGCGGGGTTCTGCTTAAGGTCCAGGCGCGGCGAGTCCACGTGGGCGCCCAGGATGTTAAAGCCCTGCTCGAGCGGGGCGGTGCCCAGGTTGACGAGCATAAGGTCCTTGCCGTGGTTGGCGGCGTACACCTTGTCGCCTGCCTTGAGCTCGCGGCCTTCGGCGATTACGGTCTCCAGGTCGACGTATCCCGCCTTCTCGGCCATCTTGATGCCGGCCTTGACGCACAGGCGCTCGGTCTTGTTCTCACTCAAAAACTGCTTATAGCCGCGGCAAAGCTCCTCGAGCTCCTTGATTTGCTGTGGCGTGTACTTTTTCCATGCGCAGGGACGCTCCATGACGCAGGCTCCTTTCGGATCGATCGTGCTGGTTGATGTACCGTGAGCCATCGTATCACGCGCGGGCTCACGGTGGCGGGGGAGCTTGATGTGCGGTGGCCGCGGGGCGGGGAGCGTGTAAACTGGAGTGAGCAAACCGTGCCCAGCCCAAAGCGAGGTATTCAATATGTCTGACAAGCGCCGTACCTTTGCCGTCATCGACGGCAACTCGCTCATGCACCGCGCCTTCCACGCCGTGCCGCCCACCATGAACGCGCCGGACGGTCGTCCCACCAACGCGATTTTTGGCTTTTTGAACATGTTTCTCAAGGTGATTGACGCCTTTAATCCCGACGGTGTGGTCGTGGCGTTTGACAAGGGCAAGCCGCGCGTGCGCATGGAGATGCTGCCGCAGTATAAGGCGCAGCGCCCGCCCATGGACCCCGATCTGCATGCGCAGTTCCCTATGATTAAGGAGCTGCTCACCGCGCTCAACGTGCCGATTCTGCAGTCCGAGGGCTGGGAAGGCGACGATATCCTGGGAACCATGGCACGCCTGGGTGAGGAGGCCGGCTGCGACATGCTGCTGGTGACCGGCGACCGCGACATGTATCAACTTGTGACCGAGCATGTCAACGTGGTCTCGACCCGCAAGGGCCTGTCCGACGTGGCGATCATGACGCCCGAGAGCGTGGATGACCTGTATCACGGCATTACGCCGGCGCTCGTGCCCGATTTTTACGGTCTGAAGGGCGATACGTCGGACAACATTCCCGGCGTACCGGGCATCGGCCCCAAAAAGGCGAGCGCACTCATCGCACAGTACGGTAGCTTGGACGAGGTCATCGCGCATGCCGACGAGGTCAAGGGCAAGATGGGCGAGAACCTGCGTGCGCACATCGACGATGCGCTGCTGAGCCGCAAGGTCGCAACCATTCGCACCGATGCGCCCGTCGATCTCGATTTTGAGGCGACGTCATTCCCGGCGTTTTCTGCCGACGAAGTGTCCGCGGCGCTGGGCACGCTTGGTATCACCGCCATGCAGAACCGTTTCTTGGCGCTGATCGGCGGCGAGGGTGGCGCTGCTGCCTCCAGTGTGTTTGAGATACCTGCGATGGTCCGCGCAGCCGCCGGCGATGCTGACGCGCTTGGTGCCGTTGCGGCTGAGGTCTCCCGCGCGATTGATGCCGGCGAGTGGGTCGCCGCCGTGGTGGACGATGACAAGGAAGAGGGCGCGCTCTTTGGACTGATGCGTACGCTGTGGTTGGCGACGTCCACGGGCCTCTTCGCGCTCGAGGAGGGCGACAGCTGCACGGCGGCTGAGGTTGAGGGCTTCAACTTCGTCCACGGCGTGATTGCTGGCGTGCTCGCGCGTCTGTTTATGGAGGGTCGCGTGGCGAGCCCGGATATGAAGGTGCTGTTGCACGAGCTTTCGCCCATCGATTCTTCTGAGCCCGAGCTCATGGATCCGCTCGCTGCCGATTCCACGCGTATCTTCGATACCGTGGTCGCTGCCTATCTGCTGGATTCCGATCGCTCCGAGTTCGATGAGGCATATCTTGCCGATACCTATCTGCAGATGGCGCTGCCTGCGGCGCGCGGTGCAGAGGGTGCCGGTGAGGACGCTCCGGCGCCCGCCGCTCGCACGGCGGCCTTGACGCTGGCGCTGGTCGCACCGCTGCGCGACCGCATGGCCCGCGAGAACGCCGCCAACGTGTTCGATGGCATCGAGATGCCGCTCGTGCCGGTGCTTGCCAAGATGGAGCGCGCGGGCATGCTCGTGGATCCCGACCGCCTGCGTAATCTGTCCGAGGGCCTGGCGACCCAGATCACCGAGGTCGAGCGCAGCATTCGCGACCTGGCGGGTGACGAGACCTTTAATATTGGCAGTCCCATGCAGCTGTCGCATGTGCTCTTTGATGTGATGGGGCTTCCGACCAAGGGCCTCAAGAAGACTAAGCGCGGCTACTATTCGACCAACGCCAAGGTGTTGAGCGACCTTGCCCGCGACCACGAAATCGTGCGTCTGATCTTGGATTGGCGTGAAAAGTCCAAAATCAAGTCCACCTATCTGGATACGCTGGGCCCGCTGCGCCGTGGTGACGGTCGCGTGCACACCACGTACAACCAGACCATCACGGCAACGGGGCGTCTGTCCTCGAGCGACCCGAACCTGCAGAACATCCCGACGCGCTCGGAGCTGGGTCGTACCGTCAAGACGGCGTTTTCGGCAGGCGAGGGAAGCGTCTTTTTGGCGGTGGACTACTCGCAGATAGAGCTGCGTCTGCTGGCACATCTCTCGGGTGACGAGCACTTGGTGCGCGCCTTTAACGAGGGCGAGGACTTCCATGCCGAGACGGCGGCGCGCGTATTTGGTGTGCCGGTGTCCGAGGTAACGACCGACCTGCGCAGTCGCGCCAAGGCCGTGAACTTTGGCATCGTGTACGGCCAGCAGGCCTATGGTCTGTCACAGTCGCTGCATATCTCGATGGCCGAGGCGCGTGACATGATCGACCGCTACTACGAGGCCTACCCGGGCGTGCGTACATTCCTCGACAACGTGGTGGCGCGCGCCAAGCAGACGGGCTACGCCGAGACCATGTACGGCCGCCGTCGTCATATTCCGGAGCTCAAGGCCAAAAACCCGCAACTCCGCGGTTTTGGCGAGCGCACGGCCATGAACCACCCCATGCAGGGCACCGCCGCCGACATCATCAAGATCGCCATGGCCCGCGTAAGCCGCCGCCTGGAAGAAGAAGGCTTTGCCGCCCATATGATTCTGCAGGTGCACGACGAACTGGACTTTGAGTGCCCCACCGATGAAGTCGAGCGCCTGACCACCATGGTCCGCGACGTCATGGAACACGTAGTAGACCTCCGCGTCCCCCTAATCGCCGAAGCCAGCACCGGCATAACCTGGGCCGACGCCAAATAAAGACGTATCAACAACCCCAAAGTAACCAAAAGCAGAAGGGGCCTCCTGCCAACAAGGAGGCCCCTTCATTCCAAAAAATCAGCCAAGTATCTAGACGCCAAGACGCCATCTAGGCGGCAAGCAAGTAAACCTAGGACCTGGCCGGGCGACGCGGGTAAGTTTTTCGTAGATTCCGCACGAGCCGAAGAGCACTGAATGTGCTCTTCGAGCGAGCCCAGGACCTGACCGAGCGAAAAACTTACCCGCCTCGCCCGGCTAGGTCCGACGAGTCACGTTAACGAGCCGCCAAGATGGCGTCGATGAGCGTCAGTACGCCCCCGTCGTTGTTGCTCGGAATGCGCCACTTGGCGTGCGCGTTCATGTGCTCCTCGGCATTGTCTACGATAAAGCTGTGACCAACGCGCTCCAGCATGGGGATGTCGTTGTACGTATCGCCCACGGCGGCGGCGTCGGCGATATCGATGCCCAGGTGCTCGCACAGGTGAGCGACGCCGGCGCCCTTGTCGACGCCCAGGTTCATAAAGTCGATCCACTCGCGCCCAGCGTTGGTGACGTAGAGCTTGTCCGAGAACTCGGGGCTATAGGTCTCGCGGAAAGCGGGCTCGGCGTCGTAGCCGGGGAAGAAGACCGAAATCTTGTTGGACTCGAAATCAATGCCATCAAAGCTGTCGACGTAGTTGATTGTGTTGTAGTAGACGCTGATCTCGTCGTGGTATTGATGGTCGCGGGCAAGCACGTAGAACTCGTCGAAGCAGCAAAGGACGGGGACAGCGCGCGGATCCTCCGAGGCACGGCTCAAGACCTGCTGATACAGCTCCACGTCAATAGTGCTCTTATAGATATAGCTGCCGCGATAGATCACGCACGCTCCGTTGTCGGGACAAAAGGCGAGGCGGTTCTTGACGCCCTCGAACATCTCCTCGAGCTTGGGGGCGGGACGTCCGCTGGCGGGGCAGAATACGATGTCGGCGTCGGCGAGCTTGTCCAGGCGCTCATCAAGACCCTGGGGCAGCACGCGCTCGTCGGTCAGCAGCGTCTTGTCCATGTCGACGGCGAGAATCTTAATGTTTCCGATATTGGCGTCCGATTCGTAAGTTTGCATAAAAGCGAGCCTTTCGTTTCGAGATTGTTTCAGACGTTATAACCATCAATTCGTAGTCGGGCGTATTTTCGCAGGAACGGAGCGTATTTGCACCACGCTTCACAAAGTAATGAAAAAACTTTTCAGAAATTTGAATTTGTCGCTTGTGCTGCGGGCACTTTAGCGTAATATAGCGACCATCGAAAACGGAGACGGAAAAACAACCGCTTACCGAGGAAAAGGTACCGTTTACGATATTAGAATTGCGCCCGGCGATAGGTGAAAGGAGAGGCAGATGCAGTTCGTAACGATCATCACCACTGCAGACAATGCCATCCGACGCCAGCGCGCAATTTCCCGACGACGATAACAATCGTCTCTGTCCGCATGGGGCGAATTGCCTCAACAGAGTCATTTTGAGGTCGTTGGGTTTTAGCACGACATTGCTGCATGTTTCTAGGGCATGTATGTGCTGATTTTTGCTATTTAACCTGATATTGCACGGTATATGACCTTGAAATGACTTGCAACTGACCGATGTTCTAACTAGCTACCAAGGGCGAAAGGAAACAGCCATGAGCAAGGAAAAAGTCGTTCTCGCATATTCCGGTGGTCTTGATACATCCGTATGTGTCAAGTGGCTCCAGGACGAGAAGAATCTCGATGTCGTTTGCGTCTGCGGCAACGTGGGCCAGGAAGAGACCGGACTGGATGCCAAGAAGCAGAAGGCGCTCGACCTGGGCGTTCTCGATTGCCAGGTACTCGACCTGCGCGACGAGTTCTCCGATGAGTTCCTGACTAAGGCCATCGCCGCAAACTCCATGTACGAGAACAAGTATCCGCTGCTCTCCGCCCTGTCTCGCCCGCTGCTTGCCAAGAAGCTTGTTGAGGTCGCCCACGAGTTTGGCGCGACCTACGTCGCCCACGGCTGCACCGGCAAGGGTAACGACCAGGTTCGTTTTGAGGCTGCCGTCAAGGCCCTCGACCCCGAGCTCAAAGTCATCGCCCCGGTTCGCGAGTGGGACCTGAAGTGCCGTCCCGACGAGGTCGCCTATGCTCACGCCCACAACGTGCCGGTTCCCGAGGGTGCCAACGACAACCCCTATTCCATCGACGACAACCTGTGGGGTCGTGCCATTGAGTGCGGTCACCTGGAGGATCCCTGGAACGAGCCGCTCGATGACGCTTGGGTTATGACCAAGAATCCTGAGGACACGCCCGACACCCCTACGTATACCGAGATTGAGTTTGAGGCCGGCAAGCCCGTCGCCGTCGACGGCAAGAAGATGAAGCTCTCCGAGATCGTCATTGCCCTCAACAAGATCTCCGGCGATAACGGCTTTGGCCGCCTCGATCTGGTCGAGGATCGTCTGGTGGGCCTCAAGAGCCGCGAGTGCTACGAGGTTCCCGGCGCACTGACGCTCATCACCGCCCACAAGGCGCTCGAGGACATCTGCGTCGAGGGCGACCTGCTCAAGACCAAGATCAAGCTCGAGCAGGATTGGGCCACCGCCGTGTACAACGGCCAGTGGTACAGCCCGCTCAAAAACGCGCTCGATGCCTTTATGGCCGATACCCAGAAGTTCGTTACCGGCACCGTCCGCCTGAAGTTCTTTAAGGGTAACTGCCATGTCGTCGGCCGCAAGAGTCCCTTCAGCCTCTACGACTACGGTCTGGCTACCTACGATCGCGACACCACGTTTGACGAGAAGGCCAGCGCCGGCTTTATCGAGATTGATACGCTGTCGCTCAAGACGTGGGCAAAGGTCCAGGGCCCCAGCTCTGCTGCCGCCCAGGCCTAGCGCCTCCTTCCCTTGGTATCCGCGCGGCCCATCCGCGTGATACATAACGGGCGCACGGGGTCCCTACCTTTCGTTATGCTTGCTGACACTTCTTAACATCGGTGGCCCCTACGTTCCGCCCGCATATATGATGCCGCGTCTGCGGCTGAGTCCGAGCCCCGCCGGGGTTGTCCGGCGGGGCTCCTTCTATCAATTTGGCGGCTCTGTGCCTATATATATGAGGAGTATCCATTATGTTCAATGCTATCGCGCATGCTTTGCTTGCCCTCGCGCCCGAGTTCGATGCTGTAAGGGTCGAGGACGTTCCTATGAGCCTGAAGGCCTGGATCGATGGTTCGCAGGGCAACATCCGGAGGGAGACGTTGGGCGCCAAGTGCATGGTGCGTCACTTCTTTGCAAATTAGCCACATGGCCCCGCGCGCGGCAGGGAGTGTGTAAAACTAGCGGTTGATAAATCGCTTTAGCGACAGGGCACATTGCTTTGGACGCTTGTTTTGGTATTTGGAGAAAGGAGACGGTTCCATGGCTCTTTGGGGCGGTCGTTTTGAGGCGGGCGTGGCCGAGGTCACGCAGGAGTTTGGCGCGTCGCTGCCGGTCGACAAACATCTCTATAAGCAGGATATCGCCGGCTCTAAGGCGCATGCCAAGATGTTGTCCGCCCAGGGCATCATCAGTGCCGAGGACGAGCAGGCGATTGCCAAGGGCCTTACCGGAATCGAACAGGATATCGATGCCGGCAACTTCACCTTCGATATCAACGATGAGGACATTCATATGTCCATCGAGAGCGAGCTGACGCGTCGCATCGGCGAGGCTGGCAAGCGCTTGCATACTGGGCGTTCGCGCAACGACCAGGTGGCGACCGATACGCGCCTGGGCGTCAAGGCGCTGGCCAAGGAGCTCATGGAGGCCAATCTTGAGCTGCGCCATGTGCTGGTGGATGCGGCCAAGAAGTACGACAAGGTGATTCTGCCGGGCTACACGCATATGCAGCACGCTCAGCCCGTGCTGCTCTCGCATCATCTGCTGGCGTATTCCTGGATGTTCGCGCGCGACTTTACGCGCCTGAAGGCCGCCTTTGATGCCGCCGACAACTGCCCGCTGGGTGCTGCCGCGCTTGCCGGTACGAGCTATCCGCTCGATCGCCAGATGACGGCTGCTGAACTTGGCTTTGCGGGCGTGATTCCCAACTCGCTCGATGCGGTTTCCGACCGTGATTTCCTGCTCGATCTGCATTACGCCGGATCCGTCATGGCGATGCACCTGTCGCGTCTTTCCGAGGAGATCGTGCTGTGGTCGAGCTCCGAATTTGGCTTTATCACGCTTTCAGACTCCTACTCCACCGGCTCGTCTATCATGCCGCAGAAGAAGAACCCCGACTTTGCCGAGCTTATCCGCGGCAAGAGCGGTCGCGTGTACGGCAACCTGGTGCAGCTGCTGGTAACCATGAAGGGCCTGCCGCTTGCTTATAACAAGGACTTGCAGGAGGACAAGGAGGGCGCGCTCGATACCGCCCATACGCTCATGCAGTGCCTGTCCGTTATGGCCGGAATGATTTCGACTTGGACCGTCAACGAGGATGCCATGGCGCGCGAGTGCGGCGTGGGGCACCTTGCCGCCACCGATGTTGCCGATTACCTGGCCAAGCGTGGCCTGCCGTTCCGCGAGGCACATGCCGTGGTGGGCCATCTGGTCCTGATGTGCGAGAAGCGCGGCTGCAATCTTGAGGACCTGCCGTTTGAGGTGTTCCAGGAGGCAAGTCCGCTCTTTGAGCGCGACATTACCGAGGCGCTCGACATCCCGTCGATTGTCGCCGCGCGCACGACCGAGGGCGGCACCGCCCCTGCCGCCGTTGCCGTGCAGCTTGATCGCGCCGAGGCACAGCTCGTGGCTGACGAGGGTGTGGTTGGGTCACTGACTAAGGTCGTCGAGATGGGCCACGGGGTAAAGTAGGGATTTGGCTGAAGCCGTTTTGGCCATTTATTGATAAATCGTTTTCACTTTACGGGCGCCTGCTGATGTGGGCGCCCGTATTTTGTTGCTATGGGGGAGGGGCTTGTCGAGAACTTCTGTAGGACCTTTGGGCAGGTTGTGAAGGGGTTACGTTCGCGGGCGGCAACCGACCGCCTGCTCTGTTCGATGCGGTTGATGGGCGGTCGGATGGTACTCTAATCGGGCTTCGAAACAGAAGTGACACATATGGAGCGCTTTAATAAATTGCAACGTTTCAATAAACAGCTTTTGTTTAACTGCAGCTAAAACTCTGTTACGATGCAGTCCAGGCGGGTGCCGGAATGGGACTTGGGCACGCGCGAACCTACTTGAAAGGCTACTTTTATGGCTATCGAGAAGACCTTCATCATGATTAAGCCCGACGCCGTGCGCGACCGCAAGATCGGCGAGATCGTTGCTCGCATTGAGCGCAGCGGCCTTGTCATCGAGCGCATGGAGATGACCACGCTCGAGCGCGCTACCGTCGAGGAGCACTACGCCCATCTGGCCGACAAGCCCTTCTTTGGCGGTCTCTGCGACTTTATGACGAGCGGTCCGGTCGTCAAGATGGTCGTTTCCGGTCTCTCCGCTGTTGCTAAGATGCGCACCCTCATGGGCGCTACCAACCCGCTTGAGGCTGCTCCTGGTACCATCCGCGGCGACTTTGCCGTCGATGTCAACGCCAACGTGATCCACGGCTCCGACTGCCTGGAGAACGCCGAGATTGAGATCAAGCGCTTCTTTGGCTAAACCAGCTTTGACTCCTTAAAGCTGTTAGCGTGTGGCTTGGGCGCCGCGGAACTCCATCCGCGGCGCCCTTTTATTCCAAAATCTATGAAGGGGCCCGCTCGGACATGTGTTCCGAGCGGGCCCCTGCTGTTAGCTTGTGGCACTGAATAGTTTAGGCTTCGTCGACGATCTTAAGGCCGCGCGTGTGATCGATCTCGTTGAGGAGGTTAACGCGACGCTCGTGACGACCACCCTCAAACTCGGCGTCGAGCCACTCGTCGACAATCATCTTGGCGAGTTCGGAGCCCACGACGCGGGCGCCAAAGGCGAGCACGTTGGTATTGTTGTGCATGCGGGAGAGCTTGGCGCTGAAGGGCTCGGAGCACACAACGGCGCGTACGCCCTCGACCTTGTTGGCAGCCAGGCTAATCCCGACACCGGTGCCACAGATGAGGATGCCCAGGTCGACGTCGCCGTTGGCAACGGCCTTACCCACCTTGTAGCCGGCGATGGGGTAGTCAAAGCTCTCGGAGGTGTCGGTGCCAAAGTTCACGACCTCGCAGCCGCGCTCCTTCAGGTGCTCGGAAATGATGTTCTTGAGCTCGACGGCGGCGTGGTCGTTACCGATACCGATCTTCATGAGTGGTTCCTCTCTGGTCTGTGCGGCGCAAATGCTAAAGGTGTTTACCGCGTTCGACTGCATGATAGCGCGACTTTTGCTTAAACGCTCGGGCGTTTTTTGGTCAAACGCTTTAGCATGCAACAAGACCGGCTTCTCATGAATAATGCCACCAATTTGTGCTCGAGCGCCGTCCGCCGGAACCATGGTTGCGGTTTTTGATGCATTGTTATCAAATAAAGGAACTAACCATTCTTGAGAGCCCAGCCCGTTATGCAAGCAGGAGATACCTATGCCTACCGATTCCATCCGTGATGCCGCGTTTTGCGATGTTTTGAACCGCGAGCTTGTCTGCGCGCTCGGCTGTACCGAGCCCATTGCCGTTGCCTATGCAGCAGCGCTGGCGAGCCAGACGCTCGGTTGCGAACCCGATCATATGGATGTTGCCTGCTCGGGCAACATCATCAAGAACGTTAAGAGCGTGACCGTGCCCAACTCGGGGGGTATGCACGGTATTGAAGCCGCGGCCGTGCTGGGTGCCGTGGGCGGCGACGCTAAGAGCGCTCTCGAGGTGCTCGAGAGCGTTGACGATAAAGATCGTGCTCGCGTGACCGAGCTCCTCGCCGACGCCGGCTACTGCGATGTTTCGCTTGTCGAGGGTGTGCCCAACCTCTACATCAAGGTGACTGCCACGGCCGGAGGCCATACCGCGGTCGTCGAGATTACCGACCACCACACTAATGTCACGTGCCATACGCTCGACGGTATTCCGGTGTGCGGCAAGTCGGCGGGGGAGTGTGCCGCCTGCGCCGAGCGCGTCGTGGCCGAGCGGGCGGCAGATAACGTCGACACGCCCATGTCGATCGAGACCATCATCGACTTTATCGAGGACGGTGACATTGAGGACGCCCGCGCTGCTGTTGAGCGCCAGATTGAGCTGAATGGCGCAATCAGTGCCGAGGGCCTTGCGCACGCTTGGGGCGCCGAGGTGGGTCGTACGCTGCTGGGCGCTCGTGCCGATGACGTCGCCTGCCGTGCCCGTGCCCGTGCGGCCGCCGGATCCGACGCTCGCATGAACGGCTGCGCGCTGCCGGTCGCCATTGTGTGCGGCTCGGGCAATCAGGGCATTACCTGCGCATTGCCCGTCATGGAGTATGCCGAGTACCTGCGTTGCGACCACGATCGCCTGGTGCGCGCCGTGATGCTGTCCGATCTTATCGCCGTGCATATCAAGAGCTATATTGGTGCGCTCTCGGCGTTTTGCGGTGCTATTTGCGCTGCGTGCGGCGCCGGCGCTGCGATTACCTGGCTGTGCGGTGGCACGCGCGAACAGATTGGCGCGACGGTCTCGAATACGCTCGGTAATGTGGGCGGCATCGTGTGCGACGGCGCCAAGGCGAGCTGTGCCGCCAAGATCTCGGCTGCCGTTGATGCGGCGATTCTGGGCCACGATATGGCTATGCAGGGTCGCGGCTTCCGCGCCGGCGAGGGCCTGATCCAGGATACCGTTGAGCAGACAATCGCCAGCATGGGCTACGTGGGCCGCGTGGGCATGAAGGACACCGACGTCGAGATCCTCAACATCATGATCGGCAAAACCCAGGTTTGTTAGTTACGCGGTTTTACCAAACCGCGTAACCAGTCGACGCTGCAAACGCCCCTAAGCGGCAATCTGCCTTTCAATCGTCGGGCATGGCCAGAAGGCCTATGCCCTCCTCTTTCAAGGCACATTGCTCGCTTAGGGGCATTTTCGCTGACTTGTGCTCAACCTGCGGCGCCATTTTGTTTGGAGCGAGGGGTCCTACGACAGTTCGTCGGCTACTTGGTGCTCGTAGAAGGCTTCGATTACGGCGTTAAAGTCGCGGGCGAAGTCTTCCATGGTTCCGCGCCAGGTGGCTCGGCTGGGCTTGCCCTGGCCCACAAAGGCGGTTTGGATGCCGCAATCGGGGGACGGGAAGTCGCGTTTGGGATCGTTGCCAACCATAAGGACCTCGTGCGGCTCGAGCCCCATCACCTGAAGCTGCTCTAGATAGTAGGTGGCATCGGGCTTGCAGCGGGTGGTGTTTCCCATGTGTGTGACGAGCTCAAAGGGAGCGTCGGCCAGGTCGCCCCAACCCATGCGGCACTCGATGGCGCCCTGGGGAAAGCTGGGGTTGGTAAAGAGCGCGCAGCGCAGCCCTGCGTCCTGTACGGCCTGAAGCGCGGCGTGTGCGCCCGGCATGGCGTGGGCGTTGATGAGTTCGTCGTTCTTGTACGGAAGAACTTCGCGGTCGTAGTAGGTAAACGCCTCGTAGATGAGGGGATCGGAGAGGCAGATGCCGCACCTGCGCTCGACCTCTTCTTGGTAAAACTCAAGATTGGTGCGATTGTCCGTGCCGCTGCGGCGATTGGCGTTGAGGTCGACAAGGATGGTGCCCAGGCGTGCCATCGTGCCACCGCGGCTGCGTCGCCCGATATCCGCGAGCATCGACGAGACATTCTTAAAATAGCGAAGGATGAATGCGTTGAGGTTGATGCTAAGAAGCGTTTCGTCCATATCGAAAACGACTGCTTTGAGCACGCGGGCACCTTTCTCGTAAATTTGATCTAGAGTCGTTGGCTCCGGATACTTTACCCCAAAGCCAAATGCCTGGCTGGTTATCGTCAAGTTGCGGAGACGTGAGTTCATAAGATTACGAAAAAGTCTCCACACGAGTAAAAAATCGCAGTTCACGCTTGAAATCGAACTCATTTCCCCGTAACCTATACGAACGTGATTGCATAAGCGTCACATTAGTATCTGTCGGCTCCCGAGTGTTCCTAAACGTTGTGTGCTTGTCGCACCCTTCTGTAGGTCCTAGCAATCGGGGCCCCGTAGTTCGAAAGGGGTCCACCTTTGAGTGAGATTCAGAACTCGTCCATTTTCTCTCTTGACGATGTCAATGAGGAGGAGATGAACAACCTCATCGACGGTACGATTACCGACTTTGATGAGGGCGATCTCGTTAACGGCACTGTCGTTAAGATCGAGCATGACGAGGTGCTCGTTGACATCGGATTCAAGTCCGAGGGCGTTATCCCGGTCCGCGAGCTGTCCATCCGCAAGGACGCTAACCCTGCAGACATCGTTGCACTCGGTGATCCCATCGAGGCTCTGGTTCTCCAGAAGGAGGACAAGGACGGTCGTCTGGTCCTGTCCAAGAAGCGTGCCGAGTACGAGCGTGCTTGGAACCGCATCGAGGAGAAGTTCAACTCCGGCGAGAACGTCGAGGGCGAGGTTATCGAGGTTGTCAAGGGCGGCCTGATCCTCGACATCGGCCTGCGTGGCTTCCTGCCCGCTTCCCTCGTCGACCTCCGTCGCGTCAAGGACCTCACCTCCTACATGGGCACCCGCATCGAGGCTCGCGTCATCGAGATGGACCGCAACCGCAACAACGTTGTCCTCTCCCGTCGCGTCGTGCTCGAGGAGTCCCGTAAGGCCGAGCGCTCCGAGATTCTGTCCAAGCTCAAGTCTGGCATGCGTCTCCAGGGCACCGTTTCCTCCATCGTCGACTTCGGCGCCTTCGTCGACCTCGGCGGTATCGACGGCCTTATCCACATCTCCGAGCTCTCCTGGAACCACGTCAACCATCCCTCCGAGGTTGTTAAGGTCGGCCAGGAGGTCGAGGTCGAGGTTCTCGACGTCGATCTCAACCGCGAGCGCATCTCCCTGGGTCTCAAGCAGACTACCGAGGATCCGTGGCGTGCACTGGTCAAGAAGTACCCCGTCGGCGCTATCGTCGAGGGCACTGTGACCAAGCTTGTCCCGTTCGGCGCTTTCGTCGACCTGGGCGAGGGCATCGAGGGCCTGGTGCACATCTCCGAGATGGCCAACAAGCACGTCGATCAGCCTTCTCAGGTCACCCACGTGGGCGACAAGGTTCAGGTCAAGGTCATGGAGATCGACCTCGACCGTCGTCGTATCTCCCTGTCCATGAAGTCTGCTGCTGAGACTCTGGGCGTCGAGATCGAGGTTACCCCGCTTCCTTCCGAGAAGAAGGACGAGGAGACCGACGCCGAGTAAATCGGTTTGACGATCACTTGTTTTAAGGGACCCGTCCGTAATGGACGGGTCCCTTTTTGCATTTGGTGCCGAGATGCACGATGCTGCCCATGCCATCCACAGGCTATTGGGTTGTCGGTGCATGAAAAATGCCGACATCCCGCCTCGGGGAGGAGGCGGGAACACACCGAGTAGACGGAGGGGTGCGGAGCGCGGTCGCGTCTCGACTGACGACGTTGCCCATCGACAGGACCATTGTAACGCATGGCGGTTCTTGGTTTATCGTGTCGAGCGTTTGCGTTGTGCCATTGCCTGCGGCAACGGTGTGTTACACTCTTGCACTGCTGAGTGGGCCAGACGGTCGCGCGATGTGCTGCTTGCAGTACGCGTGAGGAAAGTCCGGGCTCCAGAGGGCGGGATGCCGGCTAACGGCCGGGCGGAGTGATCCGACGGAAAGCGCCGCAGAAAAGAAGACTCCCACCTGCGCCGCAAGGCGTAAAGGGAAAAGCTGAAACGGTGGTGTAAGAGACCACCAGCGTCGTGGCAACACGGCGGCTTGGCAAGCCCCATCCGGAGCAAGCGCGAATAGGAACGCTATGGGCCGGCCCGGTCCGCGTTCGGGTAGCGTGCGTGGAGCTGCATGGTAACGTGCAGACAAGATAAATGACCGTTCACGACAGAACCCGGCTTATCGGCCCACTCAGCTTTCTTGTTGACGCTGCGACGGCGTCAGCTGGCCGATTTGGCGCTCATTCGTCGGTCGCCGCCATAAGGCGTGCTCCCTCCTCTTTCGGGCCAAATCGACTCAGCTGACGCCGTCTCGCTGTTTTCCCTGGTCATCGGCGTTTTCATTGCTGTTGCAATTTCGGCTTTCAAGGCACCTTGCTCGCGCTGACGGGTTCTCGCTTTCGTTTGCGGAATCATCGGCGGTTCCGTTCTTGGCATCTCGCTGTTTTTGCCTGATCATCGGTGTTGCCGTTCTATTTACTGGGGTTATCGGTACGGTCTTTGCGTATTATTGAGGCTGTTTGTTGCCGCGCTTTATTTTGTTGAGGGGCTTTGTTGGACAGCTATTTTACTCTGCAATCGAATATTGAGGTTTCGGGCGAATTTGTGGACCGCAAGAGCCGGTTTATTGCCCAGCTGGTCCATATTGAGTCCGAGGATGAGGCGAATGCCTTTATCGAGATGGTTCGCAAGCGTCATTACGACGCTCGACACAATGTTCCCGCGTGGATTTTGGTCGATGGACGTGAGCGCCAGAGCGATGACGGTGAGCCGAGCCGCACGAGCGGCATGCCGACGCTCGAGGTGCTGCGCGGCGCGGGGCTCAAAAATGTTTGCTGCGTAGTGACGCGCTATTTTGGTGGCACGCTGCTGGGACCTGGTGGCTTGGTACGTGCCTATACTGCGGCGACGCAGGCGGTGGTGGCAGCTGCTCGGGAGGCCGGGCAGATTGTCGAGATGACGAGTGTCGTGCCTGTTGACGTGCATGTGTCCTATCCGCAGTATGAGCAGGTGCTTCGTTTGGCGCAGGATTCGGGTGCCAAGGTTTCGGATACCGATTACGCGGATGCCGTGACACTTCACCTGGTATTCAAAGCGGGGGAGCAGGAGCAATTTTGCGCCAAGATGCGCGAGCTTATGGCGGGGCGCGAAGAGATCGAGGTCGGCGCTCCCAAATTTGCCGAGTTCTAACGGCGACGGCCGGCGTTCTTTTGGATGGATCCCAAACGCGCCGGCCGTCGTTTTATGTTGCTGCCGTTTACTCGGCGAGCTGCTTTAGCACATCGCAGGCGATCTCGATGGCATCGTCGATGCAGCCGGGGCAGCTGCGGAGCGGACCCTTATCCGATCCGATGCCCTTGAGCGTGCCGCAGACGGTCGTCGTGTTCTTCTCGCCAAAGCGCTTGGCGATTTCGCGCGACAGCTTGTAAGTCTGGCCCTTGGTCTTGGGGTTTTCCATGCCGTCGCTCATTACAAACCCCATGATCGCCACGGCGCCTGAGATGGCGCCGCAGGTTTCGGTCATGCCGCCCATGCCGGCGCCAAAGCCCTCGGTGAGGGTAAAGGCGGTCTGGGGGTCGAGCCCGACGGCAGGCGCGAGCGTGCAGGCAACGGCCTGGGCGCAGTTAAAGCCACGGGCGTGGTATTCGGCAGCTTGAGCCTGACAGGCGGTGATGTCGAGCTGGGCCGTATCGATTTGCTTCATCGTTGTCTCCTTGGTTACGGTGTACCCGCCTATGGTACCCGTGACGGGGTATGTAATCATCGAGAGCTTCATGTATGCCTCATTTTTATCTATCGAGCAAATGCCCAAGGCTTGAGATAAATACCCCTGATCAATTTGTCCTATAACCTACCTTGGGGATGGGTTGAGAGGGGTGCAGGGTAGCGGTATCGTGAACCAAATGAAACGTAACCCAGGCTAGGGAGCTAGATATGAGCGAGCAGACCATCGGTACCACATGTGTTCAGGGCGGCTATCACCCGGGAGATGCCGAGCCGCGCCAGGTGCCCATCTACCAGTCCACCACGTGGAAGTACGACACGTCCGAGCACATGGGCAAGCTGTTTGACCTAGAGGAGTCGGGCTACTTCTACAGCCGTCTGCAGAACCCCACGTGCGATCTCGTTGCCGCCAAGATCTGCGAGATGGAGGGCGGCACCGCTGCGATGCTCACGAGCTCGGGCATGGCTGCGAATTTCCTCGCGATTTTTAACGTGGCCGGTGCCGGCGATCACGTGGTCGCGAGCTCTGCCATCTACGGCGGTACCTACAACCTGCTCGCCCATACTATGGAGCGCATGGGTTTGACCTGTACCTTCGTTGCCCCCGATTGCACCGACGAGGAGCTGGAGGCTGCCTTTCAGCCCAATACCAAGCTCGTCTTTGGCGAGACAATCGCCAATCCCGCCCTTGCCGTGCTCGATATTGAGCGCTTTGCCAAGGCCGCACATGACCATGGCGTGCCGCTGATGGTCGACAACACCTTCCCGACGCCCGTGATGTGCCGTCCCTTTGAGTGGGGCGCCGACATCGTCACGCACTCCACCACCAAGTACATGGATGGACATGCTGCCTACCTGGGCGGCGTGATCGTCGACCACGGCCAGTTTGACTGGATGGCCCATGCGGACAAGTTCCCGGGTCTTACCACGCCCGATGAGAGCTATCACGGCGTGACCTATGCCGAGAAGTTCGGTCGTGAGGGCGCCTTCATTACCAAGGCAACCGCTCAGCTCATGCGCGACCTCGGCCCCATGCAGAACCCGCAGGCGGCCTTCTTCCTGAACAGCTCGCTCGAGAGCCTGCACGTGCGCATGCCGCGTCATTGCGAGAACGGCCTGGCCGTTGCCAAGTTCCTGCAGAGCCATCCCAAGGTGCGCTTCGTGAGCTATCCGGGTCTGGAGGGCGATAAGTACTATGACATGGCTCAGAAGTACATGCCCAACGGTACCTGCGGCGTTGTGAGCTTTGGCTTTAACGGTGGTCGCGCGGCGGCCGAGACCTTTATGAAGAGCCTCAAGCTCGCCCAGATCGCCACGCACGTGGCGGACGCCCGCACTTGCTGCCTGCATCCTGCTAACGCTACGCATCGCCAGATGAACGACGAGGAACTCATCGCCTGCGGTATCTCCGCCGACATGGTGCGCCTGTCGTGCGGCCTCGAGGACACGGCCGATCTGATTGCCGACCTTGAGCAGGCGCTCGAGCAGTGCTAGGCTAGCGTTCGCACAAGGCGCCGATGCTGGCAGAAAGCTTCGGCGACATTTAGTTCCGATTCCGTAGGCGGGACCCCAATCGCGACTGTTTACAGGCGATTGGGGCCCCGTTTTTGCGTTGGGCCACTCGAAAGGATGGATATGGAGAAAACCGCAGAGCAGCTGCGCCGCGAGCACATTGCCCTAGAGGGCGACACCCATGGCAAGAACAAGTGGGCGATTCTGTTTACCGTGCTCATCATGACGTTTATGGTGTGTCTGGATTCGACCGTCGTGACCGTGGCGCTGCCCGTGATGCAAAAGGAGCTGGGCGTGGGCCTCGATCGCATTCAGCTGGTAAGCTCGGTGTATCTGCTTGCGACTTGCGTGGCTATGTTGCCGTTTGGCCGTCTGGGCGACGTGCGCGGCAAGGTGAATGTGTTTCAGCTGGGCGTCATCGTCTTTTCGGTCGGTTCGCTGCTGTGCGGCCTTTCGGCCTCGCTCGAGGTTCTTATCCTGGCACGCATTGTGCAGGGCGTCGGTTGCGCGGCGGCCATGGCCAACAACATGGGTATCATCACCGAGTCGTTTCCGGCGCGCGAACGAGGCCGTGCCATGGGTATTCTTGCGACCTTTGTGGCCCTCGGCATGATGTGTGGCCCCGTGCTCGGCGGCATGCTGGTGGCAAGCTTTCCTTGGGAGAGCATCTTCCTCATCAACCTGCCCATTGGCGTCATCTCGTTTATCGTGGGGCTCTACACGCTGCCGCATGTTAAGCCGGAGGCCGGCGAGCGCCCCATGTCCCTGATCGAGGCCGCTCGTCGCTGCTTTGCAAATTCGGCCTTCACCATCAACCTTGCCTGCATGCTCATCGTGTTCGTTGGTATTGGCGCATCTGAGTTTATCCTGCCGTTCTATTTTCAGGACGCCCACGGCTTTGGTTCCGACATTTCCGGATTGCTCTTTTTGGCGCTGCCGATGGTGAATGCCTTTATCGGACCGCTTTCGGGTACGGTTTCGGACCGTGTTGGCTGCGAGGGCCCCACGGCGGTCGGCCTGGGCGTGTACGTGTGCGGTCTCTTTGCGGTAAGCACGCTCGACGAGCACTCTTCTATCCCTGTGATCGTGTGCTGCGTTGCGTTTATGTCGTGTGGCACGTCGATTTTCCAGAGCCCCAACAACTCGCTGTATATGGGGTCAGCTCCGCGCGAAGCGCTCGGCTTTGCGGGCAGCCTGGGCAGCCTGGCGCGCTACGCCGGCATGGCACTCGGCATTACGGCGGCGTCGCA